>JALZAK010000021.1 GCA_030948385.1 Actinomycetota bacterium | reverse complement strand
GTGAACTACGCGAAGGCCAACGGCGCGGTGATGTGCGAGTACTGGGACAGCGTCGGTGGCCGGGCGGACTGGCAGCTGCGTTACAACAGCGCGCCGCTCCCGTCGACCTCCAACACGAGCAATGCCGGCCAAGCTTGGAAGGCCGCGCTCGCCGCTGCCCGCTGACCCGGCCGGTCGAACGACCGGGCCTGTGGGTCTGCCAGGGTGGCACCGTGCCCGGCCCGTTCACCGCTCGTCGACCGACCTGGCTCAGCCGCAACCTGCTGGTGCTGTGCGGGGTGTCGTTCCTGCAGGACGCGGCCAGCGAGTTGCTCTATCCGATCCTGCCGATCTTCCTGACGTCGGTTCTCGGCGCCCCGCCGGCAGTCGTCGGGGCGGTGGAGGGCGTGGCCGAGGGCACCGCCGCGGCCACCAAGCTCGTCGCCGGCCGGATCGCCGACCGGACTGCCCGCCGGCCGCTGATCGCCGCCGGATACGGCCTGGCCGCGGTGGGCAAGCTGCTCGTCGCTCTCGCCGGGATCTGGCCCGTGGTGCTAGCCGGGCGCTGCGTCGACCGGCTGGGCAAGGGGATTCGCGGCGCGCCGCGCGATGCCCTGCTCGTCGTCGGTGTGCCGATCGAGGCTCGGGGCCGCGCGTTCGGACTGCACCGGGCCGCAGACACGGCCGGCGCGGTCGTCGGGCCGCTGCTCGGGCTGGCCGGCTACGAGTTGCTGCATCACCACATCCGACCGCTGCTGATCATCGCGGTCGTGCCGGCCGTGGCAAGCGTGGCACTGGTCGCGGCGGTCCGCGAGGGCCCGCCGCCATTCCGGCCGAAGCCCGAGCCCGACGCGGAAACCGACCCGGGGGGAGCCCGCGCGGCAGGGGGCCTGCCGGCGCCGTACTGGCGGGTCGTCATCGTGCTGACCGGATTCGGTCTGGTCAATTTCCCGGATGCATTACTGCTGCTGCGGGTGCGCGCGCTGGGCTTTTCCGTCGCCGCCCTGATCGGCGCGTACGTGCTCTACAACCTCTCCTACGCACTGCTGTCCTACCCAGCGGGTGCGCTCTCGGACCGGTGGCCGCGACACCGCATCTTCGCCGCCGGTCTGGCCTGCTTCGCGGTGGCCTACCTCGGGCTGGGGCTGGTGCACACCGGTGCGTTGGTGATCCCGCTGCTGGTGATCTACGGCGGTTTCACGGCGGCGACCGACGGGGTCGGGAAGTCATGGGTGTCCGCGCTGTTACCGGCCGGCCGGCAGGGCAGCGGCCAGGGCACGTACCAGGCGCTGGCCGGCGGTGCCGTGCTGGTGGCCGGGATCTGGGCCGGGCTGGCCTGGGGCGGCACGGGCCGGCTGCCACTGCTGCTGTCCGGCGGGGTGGCGGCCGGTATCGGTCTGTTGCTGGCTATCCGCAGCCCAGATACGCCCGGCCGATCAGTGTGACGAAGCGGTAGACGGCGTCCTCGCGCGGCGCGAGCAGGCCGGGTCGGTAGTGCGGAGAGGACAGTCCACGTTGGACCGATTCGCACGCGGCCCAGTCCTGCCGGTTGGTCTTGTCCCAGAAGTCCACCGCGTAGCCGGGGTCGGTGCCGGCAGCCGGGAAGTACCAGGCGCACTCGATCCGAGTCTGGTCCATCGCGATCGGCTCGAGGCGATGCGTCAGCACGTAGTCAGGGTGCAGCGATAGCAGCAGGTTGGGCAACAGGTCCAGATACAGCACCGATCGGCGGCCGCGATCATCAAGACCGGGCAGCGCGGCGCCGGCACCCTGGCCGTCCAGCGACATCGTCTGTACGCCCTCGCGGAGCACCATCCGACCACCGACCCAGTCGCCGGAACCGTCGAAGTTCGCGCCACTGTCGGGTGGACTGACCCGGCACAGCTCGGGGTGAATCAGTGGGCAGTGGTAGCACTCGTGGAAGTTCTCGTGCACGACCTTCCAGTTGGCCGCCACGTCATAGCTCTCAGCGGCCAGCTGGACCAACCGCTCGGGTGCGTACGGTGCGACCAGGCCGTCGAGGTCGCCCAGCGACTCGGCGAAGTCCGGCGCGTCGCCCGAAGCGTTGACGAACAGCCAGCCATGCCAGCGCTGTAACGGCAGGTCCACCAGCCCGTGCTGCGCCGGGTCGAAGGCGGGCAGATCGCGGAACCCCGGCGCGGCGAGCAGCGCGCCGTCCAGGCCGTAGCTCCACCCGTGGTACGGGCAGACCAGCGACCGCCGGCCGGCCGCCTGCCCGGCCGGCAATAATTCGTGGCCGCGATGGCGGCAGGTGTTGGCCAGCGCCCGCAACTGCCCCCCGGCGCGGGTGAGCAGCACCGGTACTCCCCCGACGTCGTGCGCCCGCTGGGTGGTGGCCGCCGGCAACAGGTCCGCCTCCCGGCCCAGGCACACCCAGCTGCCGGCGAACAGGTGCCGTTGCTCCCAGCCGAACACCTCGGCCGAGG
>JALZAK010000020.1 GCA_030948385.1 Actinomycetota bacterium | reverse complement strand
TCAGCCTGCACCTAGGCAAGCCGCGGGCCAACCGCAAGCCGGTCGTACAGATCCTCACCCCCTCCGGCCACCCGCTGGGTTTCGCCAAGGTCGGCGTCGACCGCCTCACGAACGAGCTGGTCCGGACCGAGGTGCACGCCCTCTACCTGGTCGCGCAGGCGCCGCGGCGGCACTTCGCCGTCGCCGCCGTGCTGGCAACCGGCAGCTGGAATGATCTCGAGGTGCTGGTGACGGAGGTGCTGCCGGTCTGGCGGTCCGGTCGCGCACCTTCTGCCGGCGAGCTGACCGCAGCCACGCGCGAGATCGCCGGCCTGGTCGCCCCCGGCGCGCTGACCGTGCCGGAGTGGCTGCGCGCCGGCGGCCTGCTGGACCGGCTGGCCGGACTGCCGGACAGCCCGGCCGCGGCCGCGGTCCGCGAGGCGGTCGGCGCGCTGGTCGACCGGGCCGGCGACACGCGCCTCGACTGCGGCGCCTGGCACGGCGACTGGACGCCGTGGAACATGGCGCTTATCCGTCAGCGGTTGCTCGTCTGGGACTGGGAGCGGTTCGCCGCGCCGGCGCCGGTGGGCTTTGACGCCCTGCACCATCACCTGCAGCAGGCACTGGTGCCGCAGCGGCGGCCCCCGCGGCTGGCCGTGACGGAGCTGGTCGCCGCCTCCGGGGCGGTGCTGGCGCCGTACGGCATCGGGCCGGCTGATGCGCGGCTGGTCACCTTCGGCTACCTCTGCGAGCTCGCGGTGCGCTATCTCGGCGACGGCCAGGAGGCCGCCGGCGCCCGGCTGGGCCGGGTCGGCGAGTGGCTGGTGCCCGAACTACGCGCGCTGTCGGAGCAGCCGTGACCGAACGGGATCGGCCCGCGGCCAAGCCGCCCAACAGCGGGCTGCTCGACAGCAGCCGGGTGCCGCCCCGCCTGAAGCCGGCGATCCTGCGCGCCTCCCGCGCGGTCGGTCGGGCGACCAGCCGGGCCCGCATGTTGCCCGCGTTTCTCATCGTGGGGGCCCAGCGGTGCGGCACGACCTCGATGTACCGCACGCTGGCCCAGCACCCCGGCGTGCTCAAACCGGTGCGGCAGAAGGGCGTGCACTACTTCGACACCGACTACCAGCGGGGACTCGGGTGGTACCGCGCCCACTTCGCCCTCGAGCACACGGCCCGGTCGGTCCAAGCCCGGATCGGCGTCCGCCCGCTGTCATTCGAGTCGAGCCCGTACTACCTGTTCCACCCGCTCGCTGCCCAGCGCATCGCCCAGGCCCTCCCCCAGGCCCGGCTGCTGGTGCTGCTGCGGGACCCGGTCGAGCGGGCCTACTCGGCGTACGAACACGAACGCGCCCGCGGCTACGAGACCGAGCCGTTCGAGGCCGCACTGGATCTGGAGCGGGCCCGGCTGCGCGGCGAGCTCGAGCGGATGGCGTTGGACCCGACGTACTACAGCTACTGCCACCAGCACAATGCCTACGTCGCCCGCGGGGAGTACATCGACCAGCTCGACCGCTTGGAGCGAGTCGTCGGAAGGGAACGCATCCACGTCATCGACAGCCACGAGTTCTTCGAACGACCGGAGACGGTGTTTCCCGCGGTGTTGGACTTCCTCGGCCTACCCGCCTTGGGCCAGGTGGTGTTCGACCGGCACAACGCGCGGCCACGGGCACCGATGGCGGAGACGGTCCGGGCCCGGCTGGACCAGCACTTCCAGCCGTTCGACGAGCGGTTGCACGAGTGGTTGGGCGCCCCGCCGTCCTGGCGCAAGTGATGGCTGGAACGGACGTCGGCCGGTCCGAACTGGCAGCGGCGCAGCAGGCCGACTTCACCCGGCTGGCCCGCGGCGGCGCGCTGAACCTGGTGGGTGCGCTCGTCTCCAGCGCGGTGAACATCCTGCTTGTCATCGCCGTTACCCAGCAGCTCAGCAAGTCCCGGGCGGGGGTGTTCTTCGCCGCCACCTCCGTTTTCCTCATCGTTGCGACGGTGGCCAAGCTCGGCGCGAACACCGGCCTGGTGTACTTCGTCAGCCGGCTGCGCGCGCTGGGGCGGCCGGACCTGGTCGGCGCCCGCCTGCGCAGCGCGTTGCCGGCGGTGGCCGTGGCGGCGGTCCTGCTCGGTGCCCTGTTGTGGGTGTTTGCCGGTGCGATCGGGGACGTGGTCATCCGCGGCCACTCCGGGGCGGCCGGCACCTACATCCGGATCCTGGCCGTCTTCCTGCCGACTGCCGCGCTGGCCGACGTGAGCCTGGCCGCGACCCGCGGATTCCGGCGGATGCAGCCCACTGTCGCGCTGGACCTGGTCGCCCGACCCGCCCTGCAGCTCGGCCTCACGCTGGTTGTCCTCGTCCCGCACGCCCCGCTGGCCTGGCTGGCGGTCGCCTGGGTCGCGCCGTACCTGCCCGAGATGGTGGCCGGCCTCGTCTGGCTGCAGGCGGTGCGCCGGCGGGACCGCAGCACCGCGACGTCGACGGCCAGCGAGGGCCTGGGTACCGTGGATTTCTGGAAGTTCGCCGGTCCCCGTGCCGTCACCAGCGTCGCGCGCCTGGCCCTACAGCGACTGGACATCGTGCTGGTGGCGGCCCTGCGCGGGCCGGCGGATGCCGCCCTGTACACCGCGGCCACCCGGTTCCTGGTGGTCGGCCAGCTAGGCAGCCAGGCCCTCTCGACCGTAGTCGAGCCGCGGCTGTCGGAATTGCTGGCGGTCCGCGACCTCGCCGGCGCCAAGGCGGTCTATCAGGTGGCGACGGGGTGGCTGGTGCTCGTCACCTGGCCGCTCTACCTGCTGGCCCTGGTGTTCTCGACCAAGCTGCTCGGATTGTTCGGCCGGGGGTACGCCGCCGGCTCGCGGGTCATCGTGCTGCTGGCCCTGGCCATGCTGATCGCTACATTGTGCGGGATGGTCGACGTCGTACTGAACATGTCCGGCCGGACCACCTGGACACTCGCCAACAGCGTGCTCGCGCTCGGCATCATGGTCGGCCTGGACCTGGTGCTGATCCCGCGGTACGGCATCGTCGGCGCCGCCGTCGGGTGGGCGGCCTCGATCATCACGAACAACCTGGTGCCGCTCGGTCAGGTGGTCACCTGGCTGCGGCTGCATCCGTTCGGCGCCGGCACATGGCGGGCGGCCGTCCTGGCCAGCGGGTGCTTCGGCGCGTTGCCACTGGGTGTCCGGTGGCTCGCCGGCGCGACACCGGCAGCACTCGCACTCGCCGTGCTGCTGGGCATCG
>JALZAK010000011.1 GCA_030948385.1 Actinomycetota bacterium | reverse complement strand
CCGCCCGGGCGGCCGCATGCACCGGGGAGGCCGCTCGCGCCACCTGGCCGATCTGGTCCAGTAGGTCCAGCAACTGCCGGCACCACCGCACGAAGTCCCCGGCCGGCAGCTCGGAGCCCTCTACGGTCGCCGACGCCAGCACGCGCTCCAGCGACTCGCCGCGAGCCCAGCGGTAGGCAGGCCAGGCGAATCCGGCGTCCGGCTGCCGGGTGAGCTCGAGCCGGTGCTCGCTCTCGGATTCCTCGAGCCGGGCCCACAGCCGGGTGGTGGCGGTCAGCGCGTCGGCAATCCGACCGCCCGGGACGCGGGGCGGGCCCTCGTCTGGACGGCGGGCCTCGTACACGAGCGCGGAAACGGCTGCGGCGAGTTCGGCCGGCGCCAGCCCGTCCCATATCCCGGTGCGGAGGCACTCAGCGACCAGCAGGTCAGATTCCGACCAGATCCGGGCCAGCTGCTCGCCGGCGTCCGTCACCACTTCGCCGTCGAGGTACCCGCGCTCCTGCAGCAGGTCGCACACCCGGTCGAAGGTTCGTGCGAGGCTTGCGGTGCGGCTGCGGACCCGCTCCTCAAGCCCGTCGGTGTCCCGGCGGAGGCGCTGGTATCGCTCGGCCCACCTGGCGTGCTCCTCGCGGTCGGCGCACGCATGGCAGGGGTGCCCGCGCAGCTGCATCCGCAGCTCCGTGAGGTTGGCATCGTCGCCGGCCGCCGCCCTGCGCCGCGGTGTGTCCGGGTCCAGCTGCGCGGCGGCGGTGCGCAACGCGGACGCGAGGTCGCGACGTGCCTGCGCTGAGCGCGCGTTGAAGTTGCGGGGAACCTTCACTCGGGTCAAGGGCCGCACCGCGGAGAGGAAGTCCGAGATGGACAGTCGACCCGCCCACCGGTCCTCCGTCAGCACAACCGGCCGCGCGTCGCCGGCCGGTTGTCGCCCGGGATCGAGCACGACCGCGAATCCGGCCCGCTTCCCGCCCGGCACCCGGATCACGTCACCCACTGCGAGCCGCTCCAGCGCCTCCGCCGCCATCGCGCGACGCTGGGCCGCGCCCCGACGGGACAGCTCCGCCTCGCGTGCCCGAATGGCGCCGCGCAGCGTGGCGTACTCACTGAAGTCGCCGAGGTGGCACGACGTGGCGGCGGCATAACCCTGCAGCGACTCGAGATTGCGCTGCACCTGACGGGACAGCCCAACGACTGCCTTGTCCGCCTGGAACTGGGCGAACGAGGAGCTCAGCAGCGCCCGGCCGGCCTCCCGGCCTAGCTGTCCGACCAGGTTGACGGCCATGTTGTACGACGGCCGGAACGACGACCGGAGCGGATAGGTCCGGGTCGAGGCGAGACCGGCCACCTGACGCGGGTCCATTCCGGGTGCCCAGACCACCACCGCATGGCCTTCGACGTCGATTCCCCGGCGGCCCGCGCGGCCGGTCAGCTGGGTGTATTCACCCGGAGTGATGTCGGCGTGGGTGTCGCCGTTCCATTTGGTGAGCTTCTCCAGCACCACCGATCGGGCCGGCATGTTGATCCCCAGCGCCAGGGTCTCGGTGGCGAACACCGCCTTGACCAGGCCGCGGACGAAGAGCTCCTCTACGGTCTCTTTGAAGGTGGAAACCATGCCCGCGTGGTGCGCAGCGATGCCCCGCTCCAAGGCGGAGAGCCATTCCCAGTAGCCGAGGACCCGCAGGTCCTCGCCGTCGATCTTCGCCGTCCGGGCCTGGACGATGTCGCGGATCTGGTCGCGTTCCGCGGGTGCCGTGAGGCGCAGGCCGGCCCGCAGGCACTGTTGCACCGCGGCGTCGCAGCCCACTCGGCTGAAGATGAACGTGATGGCAGGCAGCAGGCCCTCGCGGTCGAGGCGTTCGACGACGTCGGGGCGGCTGGGCACGAGGTGCCGACCCCGCGGCGGCCGCCCGCGGTGCGATCCCGGCTCGGCGAACCGACCTTGTTCGCGGGTGTAGCGGAGCAGGCTGGGATCGACCTCCAGGCTGGACTGGTCGGCGAACAGGTCGAACAGCCGGTTGCCCACCATCATGTGCTGCCAGAGCGGCACCGGCCGATGCTCCTCGACGATGACAGTGGTGTCGCCGCGGACGGTCACCAGCCAGTCGGCGAACTCTTCGGCGTTGCTGACGGTTGCCGACAGCGACACGAGGGTCACGCTGTCGGGCAGGTGGATGATGACCTCCTCCCACACCCCGCCGCGGAACCGATCGGCGAGGTAGTGCACCTCGTCCATCACGACGAAGCCAAGTCCGCGCAAGGCCGGTGAGCCGACATAGAGCATGTTGCGCAGCACCTCGGTCGTCATCACGACCACCGCCGCCTCGCCGTTGATCGCGTTGTCGCCCGTGAGCAGCCCGACCTTGGCAGCGCCATGGCGGGCAACCAGGTCGGCGTACTTCTGGTTGGACAACGCCTTGATCGGTGTGGTGTAGAAGCACTTGCGCCCCAGCTGAAGCGCGAGGTGCACCGCGAACTCCCCCACGACCGTCTTGCCGGCACCCGTCGGAGCCGCCACCAGAACTCCCCGGCCGTCCTCCAGCGCCGCGCAGGCGTCCACCTGGAAGGGATCGAGACCGAACGGGTAACCCCCGGCGAACTGCGCCAGGGCCGGGTGCGCCGCCCGCCGGCGCGCGGCTGAATACCGCTCGGCCGGGCTGTCCACCTGTCCAGGCTACGGTTCGGCCGAGGGCGCGAGCACGCGCAGCGCGCCGGGTACGCATTCGCAGTTGACCGGCAGCGCGGCGAGCCGCTCGCCGTCGGCGTAGGCGACCTGACCGGCGCCGTCCAGCCGGATCACCCGCCCGCGGCGGGTACTGACGGACGGGTGCTGCACGTGGGTGCCGGAGTAGACCATCGGCTTGAACCGCACCATGTCCAGCCGCGATACGGGCCCCACGATCGTCACGTCGAGTTGCCCGTCGGACAGGTCGGCCGCCGGTGCGATCCGCATTCCGCCGCCATAGGAGGCGGCGTTGCCGACGGCGATGAAATTCGCCAGCAACTCCTCCCGCCGCCCGTCGACCTCCAGCACGAAGGGCCGCGCCCGCAACCGGAGCAACTCGGCGAAGATCGCCACGTCGTAGCGGCGCGGCCCGCGCGGCCGGCGCATCCGGTTGGCCCGCTCGTTCACCGCCGAGTCGAAGCCGGCGCCGAGGACGCAGGCCCACCACTGCGTCTCACCCCGGTCGTCGGCGCTGCGAACCGCATCGACCACGCGCACCGCGCCGGCGAGAAGCACGTCGACTGCCGCGTCGATGTCGGCCGGGATTCCCAGACAGGTAGCGAAGTCGTTGCCGGTGCCGGTCGGCACGATGCCCAGCGGAGTCCGACCGCCGGCGACCGCCTGGAGGCCCAGATGAACCATCCCATCGCCACCCAGGACGGCGAGCGCGGATGCGCCGTCCTCGACCGCCTGCCGGCACAGTCGCGCGGAGTCCTCGCGGTCACCGCCGATCAGCACCCGTGCGGCGACCCCTGAATCGGCCAACCGGGCGACCACCGGCTCGACGAGTCGCGCAGCGCGGCCCCGGCCGGCCAGCGGGTTGGCGACCACGGCGATTCCCGGTTGCACGCCCGCAGGCTAGCGGTCAGGAGATGTCAGAGAAGTCTGCCGATTGCGGCGGCAGCGGCGAGATCTCGTCGTCGGACAGGTTCTCCAGCCCCTCGGCGGCCCTGGCCCGCGCCTCGCGCCGGGCCTGACGGCGGTCGTGGATCCGGGTGATCACCAAGGTGACTTCGTATAGCAGCCATAGCGCCGCACCGAGAGCGGTCATCCCGAACGGGTCCTGGCCGGGTGTGGCGAACGCCGCGAAGAGGAAGAGCAGGAAGATCGCCTGCCGGCGCCAGCCGGCCAATCGCTTGTGGGGCAGAACGCCGACCGCATTGAGCATGCCCAGAACAAGCGGGAACTCGAAGGCCAGGCCGAACACGAGGACCATCGCAGTCACGTAACGCAGGTAGCCGTTGATGTCCAGCAACGTGGTGACCGACTGCCCGCCGACGCTGAGCAGGAACTGCAGCCCGGAGTACATCGCGAAGTAGGCCAGCACGGTGCCGATGCCGAACAACAGGCTGCTGAGTGCGACGAACACACTCGCCCACTTCCGCTCGTTGCGGTGCAAGCCGGGGGTGATGAACCGCCACATCTGGTAGAGCCAGACCGGTGCGGCGAAAATCACGCCGACGAACATCGACACCTTGAGCCGCGCGTTGAACTGGTCGAGCACAGAGAACGCGTACACCGTGCAGCCGTGGCCGGACAACGCCACCTTGTCGTGTGGCAGCCGGCAGTACGGATGCAGGACGAATCCGAAGATCGGCTTGAAGTAGATGAAAGCCACGATGCCGGCGATGAGCACGGCGAGGGCGGCCTTGAACAGCCTGTTGCGCAACTCGTAGATGTGCTCGACCAGGGTCATCCGACCGTCGGCTGCCGAGGTCCTGCGGCGCGGCCGGAGTCGGCCCAGATCGGTCACCGCCGGTCAGCCCGGCTGCGGCTCAGCGCTCGTCGCGGCGGGTCTCTGCCGGTGCCGGCGACCCGTCACGCGCCGCCGCGGAATCGCGGGCATCCTGGCCGGCGGGCAGCGACGGCGGGAGGTACTGCGCCTGCCGCGCACCCGGAGTGCCCTCAGCCTGCTCGTGGTGGTCGTCCCGCAGACCCTTGGTCTCCGCCTTGAAGATGCGCAGCGACTGGCCGAAGGAGCGGGCGGCAGCGGGAAGCTTCTTCGACCCGAACAGGATGAGCACCACCAACGCGACGATAATGATGTGCCATCCCTCAAACGCGCGAGCAAGCATGGCTAACCTCTCCTAGGCGATCCGCACCCATCGTACGGCGGGAAACCCTCGTCCGGTTCACTCTGCCGGGGCGGCGCGGGTCCGCAGCGCCCCCAGGGTGCGATCGAGTGCGGCCATCCGCTGCTGAGCAGTAGCCAGCTGCGCCCGCAGGACCGTGGCGCGGCGGGCGAGACCGGCCACCAGGACGGCCAAGCCGGCCAGTCCGGCGAGAACGGCCACGCCAACGAGGACAAGGGCCAGCATGCAGCCGAGGGTATCGCCGCGGGCTCACACCGGCAGGCGCGGCCGGGCAAACGCTGCCAGGTGGTCGATGCGGCGCAGTTCCAGTGCAAAGTCGAGCAGGTCGTCGTATCCGATCACCGAGCCGGCCTTGGGCTCGAGCGCCTCCGCGGGAATCCGCCACCGGGTCGCCGTCACCCCGCCGGACATCAGCAGCGCCACGACGTGCTCGTCGGCAGGTTTGCAGATCTCGCCGGCGCATCCCGGGCAGTGGAAGGCGTAGTACGAGTGAGCGGCGATCGAGCAGACCATCAGTCGGACCTGCGCCGCGGTCAGTTCGACTTCACCGCATGTGGGGCAGGTTGCCTTGATTGTGGTCATCGGCTGCCTCTCGCTCGCCCGTGGGCCTCCCTCCACGGTCACGTTCGAGATCGGCAGCCGACGCGCTGCACTAAAGCCCCAAACGAGTAGTTCGGCTCCGCAGCAGGGCGCACCTACTCCGGAGGGTCCTGGTAGCTGCGCAGCGCCTGCCCGGCCAGCTCCCGCACCTCCTGGGCCAGGTCGGCCGGCTCCACCACGGTCCCGGCCGCTCCGAGGCCCAGGACCAGATGGCGCACCCAGGAGCGGTCCGCCGCCCGCAGCCGCACCACCAGTTGCCCGTCCGGCTGTTCGGCGACCGAATCGGTCGGGTAGAAATCGGCGACCCAGCGGGCGGCCGGCGCCAGTCGCAGCACTACCGCCTCGTGCTCGGGGGACGGCTGGAACACCCCGCCACGGACGTCGAGCCGGCGCGCGTCGGCCGGCGGGTCGGCCGGCTCGGCGAGGATCTGCAAAGCGTCGATCCGGTCCAGCCGGAACAGTCGGGTCGCCTCCGCCCGGCGGCACCAGGCCTCCAAGTACGTACGACCTTCCACGAGCAGTACGCGCATCGGGTCGACCGTCCGCTCGGTGCTCTCGTCGCGACTGGCCGTGTAGTAGGTCATCCGCACGGCGCGCCGCCGCTCGACGGCCTGCCGCACCCCGGCCAGCGTGGCCTCCTCCGCCTCGACCCGGACGGCCACCCGGCTGGTTCGCGCACCGGCGCTGCCGGCGGCATCCTCAAGCTTGGCCAGAGCACGGTCGATGGCGTCGCCGCCCTCGAGGCCGGGCACGTCGGCGAGCGTCCGGAGGGCGACGATCAGCGCCATCGCCTCGTCGGCGGTCAGCCGCAGCGGCCGGCGGATGCCGGCATCGTGTGTGACCGTGACCGTGTCGTCGTCCTCCCAGGCGAGGTCGATCAGGTCGCCCGGGCCATAGCCCGGCAGCCCGCAGACCCAGAGCAGGTTGAGGTCCTGGCGCACCTGATCGACGCTGACACCGAACACGGTCGCGACCTGGGACAACCTGATGCCCGGGTGGGCCAGCAGGTACGGGACCAGTGCCAGCAGGCGCGGCAGCCGATCCGCGGCCGGGGTCACGCCGGCTCCTCGGCCCGAGCCCGGAGCAACCGGATCACCGCGGCGCGGACATCAGGCGGGCCCAGCACGACGACCTCCGCGGCGTATCCGGCCAGCCGCTCGGCAAGCGCCTCCGGGTCGGAGTAGGGCACCTCGAGCAGGTCGTGATCGCCGTCCGCGCGGCTCGTGCGCGCCACCCGACGGAGCCCCGCGGCCGAGCCGCGACGCACCCGCACGGTGGCTGTGCCGGTCGCGGACTCGTTGCCCATGCTGGAAGCCATGGAGAGCAGGTCGAGCCCGGGCGGGACCTGTACGGCCTCCGGTGGCCCCACCTGGCTGACCGGGCCGCTCACCCGGGACAGGCGGAACACCCGGGCAGCCCCGCGGGTGCGGTCGTAGCCGGCGAGATACCAGCGTCCGCGCCGGGACACCACTCCCCACGGCTCCACCTCGCGCTCCTGGGACATGCCGGCGTTGGCGGCCCGGTAGTCGAAACGCACCACGCGGCTGGTCTGCACCGCCTCGAGGCAAGCCGCCAGCGCCGGCTCGGTGGCGTCGACCACGGGTTCGACGCCGAGCGTTGCGTGCCGATCGACCTCGACGCCCGCCGACCGCAGCTTCACCAGAGCACTGGACGCCGCAGACGACAGCCCCGACTGCCAGAGCCGGGCGGCCAGCCCCACCGCGGCCGCTTCATCTGGCTCCAGGTCGATCGCGGGGAACTCGTAATCGCGACGGGCGATCCGGTAGCCGACCTCTGCGTCGGTGTCGAACACCGAGTTCGTGCCGGTCTCCAGCGGGATGCCGAGGTCGCGCAATTCGGCCTTGTCCCGTTCGAACATCCGCTGGAAGGCCTCATGCGCCCGCTCGTCCTCGCCGTGGTCGTAGCCGGGGACGATGGTGCGGATCCGGCCCGCGGTGAGGTACTGGCGGGTGGCCAGGAGGCATATCACCAGATTGAGCAGTCGCTCGGTGCGGTGCGCCGACACCGTTCGCTAGCCGTTTCCCGGGCGTCCGGCGCCGGTGCGGGCACTCGGGTCGCCGGCCAGATCGTCCATGTCCGCAACGCTAACCTGCCCGGGTGATCCGCTGGCGGCAGGGCACCGTGCGCGAGGTGCTCCAGGAGTGGTCCGGAGTGCTGGAGCTCGAGGTCGAGGTGGCCGGCGAATCGGTGCCGGCGCTGGCCTATCCCGCACTGGTCGGGCGCCCTCAGGCCGGCGACCGGGTGCTGCTGAACACCACCGCGCTCGCCCTGGAGTTGGGTACCGGCGGCCACGCCCTGGTGGTCGCCGTCCCTGATCGGCTGCCCGGCGACCCGCCCGGACCGGGCCACCTGGTCAAGGCCAGGTACACCCCCGCCCAGGTAGTCGTCCTCGGCGTCGAGGAGCCCGAGTCACCCCACCATTCGCTGATCACGGCGGCGGAGTCCCTCGAGGGCCTCCCGGTGGTCGTAGCGGACCTGCACTCCGCGCTGCCGGCCGTGGTAGCCGGCGTGCTCGCCGACCGGCCGGCTGCGCGGATCGGATATGTGATGACCGACGGCGGCGCGCTGCCGATGTGGTACTCGCGCACCGTGGCCGCCCTGGCCCCGCTGCTGTGCGGGACGGTATCGGTCGGGCAGGCCTTCGGCGCCGACCTGGAGGCGGTCACCCTGCACACCGGGCTGCTGGCTGCCCGCCACGTCCTGGGCGCCGATGTCGTGGTGGTCACGCAAGGGCCGGGCAATCTCGGCACCGCGACGCCCTGGGGTTTCTCCGGCGTCGCTTCGGGCGAGGCGGTGAATGCGGTGGCGACGCTGCAGGGCCGGCCGGTCGGGGCTCTGCGGCTGTCCGGCGCCGACCCGAGGGAGCGTCATCGTGGCGTCTCCCACCACTCGTTGACCGCCTACGGGCGGGTGGCCCTGGCCCGGGCGGACATCCCCGTGCCCGCCGGGTTGCCCGCGCCGCTCGCGCAAGCGGTGGCCCAGGACGTTGACCGCTTGCGGTCGCGGCACACGGTCGTGGAGGTGGACTGCACCGGACTCTACGAGGCGCTGGCCGGACTGCCGTTGGAGGTGTCCACCATGGGTCGCGGCCTGGACGAGGACGTGTCCTATTTCCTCGCCGGCGCGGCGGCCGGCCGGCACGCCGCCGCGATCATGGGCTGACCAGTACGACGTACAGGGCGAAAGCGCCAACAATGAGGACCAGGGCGGCGGCGTAGACCCAGGTGCGGAACCGCCCGGCCTGGGCGGCGTACTCCACCTTGGTCCGCCGGCGCTCGGCCCGGGGCAAGGCGCGAAGCTGTTGACGGGAGGGCTTCTCGACCTTGTCCTGCGGCTCCGGCGCCAGGAACAGCTCACGGAGGCGCTCGGTAGTCGACATCAGGTCACCTCACATGCTCGCGATCAACTTCTCCACCCGCTCGTCGATCGACCGGAACGGATCCTTGCACAGCACGGTTCGTTGCGCCTGATCATTAAGCTTGAGGTGCACCCAGTCGACGGTGAAGTCGCGGCGCTTCTCCTGCGCCCGCCGGATGAACTCCCCACGCAGCCTGGCCCGGGTCGTCTGGGGGGGCACCGACTTTGCCTCGAAGATGTCGAGGTCGCGAGTCACCCGGTCCACCACCCCGCGGCGTTCCATCAGGTAGTACAACCCGCGGCCACGGTGCACATCGTGGTAGGCAAGGTCGAGTTGGGCTACCCGCGGGCTCGACATGGGCAGGTCGTGCTTGCCGCGATACCGCTCGATCAGCTGATACTTCGTCACCCAATCGATCTCGCGGTCCACAGTGGACAGGTTGCCTGTCTCCACGGCGTCCAGCACCCGGCCCCACAGTTCGAGCACGCGCTTGCTGGTCGGATCGGTGCCGCGGCGCTCCAGGAATTCGGTGGCCTTGGTGTGGTACTCACGCTGGATCTCCAGGGCGGTCGCTTCGCGGCCGTTGGCCAGCTTGACCCGCCGCCGGCAGGTCACGTCGTGCGATACCTCGCGGATCGCCCGGATCGGGTTCTCCAGCGTCAGGTCGCGCAGCACAACACCGGCCTCCACCATCCGCAGCACGATGTCGGCAGTGCCGACCTTGAGCATGGTCGTGCACTCGTTCATGTTGGAGTCGCCGACGATCACATGCAGGCGGCGGAAGCGCTCGGCGTCGGCATGCGGCTCGTCCCGGGTGTTGATGATCGGCCGCGAGCGAGTGGTCGCCGAGGACACGCCCTCCCAGATGTGCTCGGCGCGCTGAGACAGGCAGTAGACCGCCCCGCGCGGCGTCTGCAGCACCTTGCCGGCGCCGCAGAGCACCTGGCGGGTGACCAGGAACGGGATCAGCACGTCGGCCAGCCGGCTGAACTCCCCCAGCCGGCCGACCAGGTAGTTCTCGTGGCATCCGTAGGAGTTGCCAGCCGAGTCCGTGTTGTTCTTGAACAGGTAGATGTCCCCCGCGATGCCCTCCTCGCGCAGCCGGCGTTCGGCGTCGACGAGGAGGCCCTCGAGGATCCGCTCGCCGGCCTTGTCGTGGGTGACGAGGTCGAGAATGTCGTCGCACTCGGGGGTGGCGTACTCCGGATGCGAGCCGACATCGAGGTAGAGGCGAGCGCCGTTGCGCAGGAACACGTTGCTGCTCCGGCCCCAGGAGACCACCCGGCGGAACAGGTAGCGGGCAACCTCGTCGGGGCTCAGCCGGCGCTGCCCGCGGAACGTGCACGTCACGCCGTACTCGTTCTCGATGCCGAATATGCGCCGGTCCATGGGGTCAGTCCGCGGTGGGTTCGGCACCGGCCGGGTCGTCGGGCGGCCGGTCCGTGGCGGGGTCGGCCGGCGCCTCGGTGGCCGGGGTCTCGGTGGTCGCGGTCTCGGTGGTCGGGCTCTCCTGCGCCGGCGCATCGGGCATCGGGCCGAGCAGGTCCTGCAGCTTGGTCCCGGTCAGCCGCCGGAAGGTTCGGCCGCGCCGGGTCCGGTCCAGCAGGGCGACCTCGAGGGAATCGCCGTCGATCTTGCGTGGGTTCTCCTCCGAACTGGCAGCGCCGGCCAACGCCTCGACCGCCAGCCGGAGAGCCTCCTGCAGGCTCTGATCGTCCCGGTGGTTCTCCCGCAGCCGCGTCGCGATCTGCTCGGAGTGACCGCCCATCGCCACGAAACCGGGCTCGTCGGCCACCGACCCGTTGTAGGTGATCCGGTAGAGCTGATCGTCGTCGGGGGTCGCGCCCACCTCGGCGACGCAGATCTCGACTTCGTACGGCTTGGGCTGCTCGGTGAAGATCGAACCCAGCGTCTGGGCGTAGGCGTTTGCCAGGCCGCGGCCGGTCACGTCCTTGCGGTCATAGGAATATCCGCGCAGGTCGGCCAACCGCACGCCGGCCACCCGCAGGTTCTCGAATTCGTTGTACTTGCCGACAGCAGCGAAAGCAATCCGGTCATAGATCTCGCTGACCTTGTGCAGCGCCGACGAGGGGTTCTCCGCCACGCACAACACGCCGTCGACATAGGTCGACACGACCACATTGCGGCCGCGGGCGATTCCCTTGCGCGCATATTCCGAGCGGTCGCGCATGATCTGCTCGGGCGAGGCGTAGAACTGCATGCCCACCGGAATTCGCGCTCCTCCTGCGTCAGGGATGGATGATGCTCGGCTAGCCGCCGGGGTTTGTCATCCGCTCATCGAGCATTGCCTGCACCAGCGCGCCGACCTGGTCGTCGCTCGCGCGCCGGAAACCGTCCCCGGTCACGACCGCCACCACCGGGTAGATGCGCCTGGTCATGTCCGGTCCGCCGGTGGCCGAGTCGTCATCGGCCGCGTCGTAGAGCGCCTCGACGCACAGCCGCATCGCCTCGTCCTCGTCCACCCCGTCCCGATAGCGCTTCTTCAGCGCCCCGCGGGCGAACATCGAGCCGGAGCCGACCGAATGGAACGAGTGCTCCTCGTAGCGGCCGCCGGTCACGTCGTAGGAGAAGATCCGGCCGGCCGTCTCGGGGTTGGCCGCGTCGAGGTCGAAGCCGGCGAACAGCGGGACGACCGCGAGACCTTGCATGGCCGCGCCGAGGTTGCCGCGGATCATGGTGGCCAACCGGTTGGCCTTCCCGTCCAGGGACAGGGTGTTCCCCTCGATCTTCTCGTAATGCTCCAACTCGACCTGAAAGAGCCGGACGATCTCCACCGCGATGCCGGCGGTGCCGGCGATCCCGACACAGGAATAGGCGTCGGCCGGGAACACCTTCTCGATGTCACGCTGGGCGATGACGTTGCCCATGGTGGCTCGCCGGTCGCCGGCCATCACCACGCCGCCCGCAAAGCTGACCGCGACGATCGTCGTGCCGTGCGGCGCGAGGTCGCCGGCGGACCCGGGCGGCAGCGGCCGCCGGCCGGGAAGCAACTCTGGGGCCGCCCCGTCGAGGAAGTCGCTGAACGAACCCGTGCCGCGCGTGGCGAGCAGATCGGGCAGGCGACTCCAATGCTGCGGTCCGGATGGCATTGCACTCCCGAGGTTCACGTCGCTGATCGCGAAACCCTATCCTCGCGGTGGCCGGGTCGTCGCCGGCCGGGACCGCCTACTGGCCGCCCTTCTGGACAAATGAGCGGACGAACTCCTCAGAGTTCTCCTCCAGCACGCTGTCGATCTCGTCGAGCATGTCATCGACGTCGTCGGTCAACTTCTCGTGCCGCTCCTTGACGTCGGACTCGGGCGTGCCGGCGGTCTCGGCAGCCGCTGCCTCGTCGCTCTTGCGGGTGGCCTTGGACTGGCCGCCACCGGATTCTCGCGTGGGCATCGGCTGCCTCCTCCCTCTAGCGCTCACCCAACGTACCCCGGGCGGAGGACATCGCGGCCCGGTCCGGTCCGGAACCGATCACTGGCTGCCGGTGAGGGCGTCGACCAGCTCGGCCGCGGTGGCGCAGCGGTCGATCAGCTCCCCGACGTGCGCCCGGGTGCCGCGTAGAGGCTCCAGGGTCGGGACCCGGACCAAGGACTCGCGCCCCACGTCGAAGATCACCGAATCCCACGACGCAGCGGCGACCTGGGCGGGATAGCGGCTCAGGCACCGCCCGCGGAAGAACGCCCGGGTATCCGCGGGGGGCTCGGTCATCGCGTCCTGCACCGCGGGCTCGGGCACGAGCGTCACCATCGAGCCGCGGGCGACCAGCCTGTTGTAGAGCCCCCGGTCGGGGCGTACGTCGGAATACTGCAGGTCGACCAGTTGCAATCGGGGAGAGCTCCAGTCCAGCCCGTCCCGCTCGCGGTAACCCTCGAGCAGCCGCAGCTTCGCCACCCAATCCAGCTCGCCGGCACACGACATCGGGTCGATCTCCAGGCGGGAGAGCACCGATTCCCATCGGCCCAGCACGTCTGCGGTGACGTCGTCGACATCGGCGCCGTACCGGTCCTCGACGTACTTGCGGGCCTGCTCGAGGTATTCCATCTGCAACTGCACAGCGGTCAGCCGGCGACCGCTGTGCAACGCCAGCAGGTGGGTCAGCGACCAGTCGTGGGAGACCGCGCGCAGTGCGCCGACCGGCCCGTCCACCGCGAGGTCGGCACTGAGGAAGCCGTCCTCGATCATCGCCAGCACCAGTGCGGTGCTGCCCACCTTGAGGAAAGTGGCCACCTCGGCGAGGTTGGCATCGCCGATGATCACGTGCAGTCGCCGGTACTTCTCCGGATCTGCATGCGGCTCGTCGCGGGTGTTGATGATCGGCCGCTTGAGGGTGGTCTCCAGGCCGACCTCGACCTCGAAGAAGTCGGCCCGCTGGGAGAGCTGGAATCCCGACTCGCGGCCATCCTGGCCGATGCCCACCCGGCCGGCGCCGCACATCACCTGCCGGGAGACGAAGAACGGTGTCAAGTGCCGCACGATGTCGGCGAACGGCGTCTCGCGGCGCATCAGGTAGTTCTCGTGCGCACCGTAGGAGGCGCCCTTGTTGTCAGTGTTGTTTTTGTAGAGCTGGATCGGCAGCAGCCCGGGAACGTCGGCCGCGCGCATGGCGGCGGCGGCCATCACCCGCTCCCCCGCTTTGTCCCAGCAGACCAGGTCAAGCGGGTTGGTCACCTCCGGTGTCGAGAACTCCGGATGGGCGTGGTCGACGTAGAAGCGCGCACCGTTGGTGAGGATGACGTTGGCCAGGCCCAGTTCGTCGTCACCCAGCGGTTCGCCGGCAACATCCGGGAGCCCCATCCCCAGGTCGAACCCGCGGGCGTCACGCAGCGGTGACTCCTCCTCGAAGTCCCATCGCGGGCGCCGGTTGCGCGGCTGGTCCGACCTCGCCGCGTATGCGTTCACGATCTGCGACGAGGCGATCATCTGGTTGGCACCGCGCTGGCCGGGCACGGAGATGCCGTACTCCACCTCGGTGCCCATCACCCGGCGCGCCGTCATGACTGGAAGAGTAGGCGGGCCCGGCTGCCGGCGCGGGCGCGCCGCCGGTTCACCGGCCTCAGAGGTACTGGCCGGTGTTGGTCACCGTGTCGATGGCCCGGCCGGTCTCGCTGCCCTTGCCGGAGACCAGGGTGCGGATGTAGACGATGCGCTCGCCCTTCTTGCCGGAGATCCGGGCCCAGTCGTCGGGGTTGGTGGTGTTGGGCAGATCTTCGTTCTCCCGGAACTCATCGACGCATGCCGCCATCAGGTGCTGCATCCGCAGCCCCTTCTGCCCGTGCTCGAGGAAGTCCTTGATCGCCATCTTCTTGCCCCGGTCGACGATGTTCTGGATCATCGCGCCGGAGTTAAAGTCCTTGAAGTACAGGACCTCCTTGTCGCCGTTGGCATAGGTGACCTCGAGGAAGCGGTTCTCCTCGCGCTCGGTGTACATCCGCTCGACCGTACGTTGAATCATCGCCGCAACGGTGGCCTCCCGGCTGCCGCCGTGCTCGGCCAGATCGTCGGGGTGGATGGGCAGCGTGGTGGTGATGTACTTCGAGAAGATGTCGCGCGCGGCCTCGGCGTCGGGCCGCTCGATCTTGATCTTCACGTCCAGCCGCCCGGGACGCAGGATGGCCGGGTCGATCATGTCTTCGCGGTTGGAGGCGCCGATGACGATGACGTTCTCCAGCCCCTCGACACCGTCGATCTCACTGAGCAACTGCGGGACGATGGTGTTCTCGACATCACTGGACACCCCCGATCCACGGGTCCGGAAGATCGAGTCCATCTCGTCGAAGAACACGATCACCGGCGTGCCCTCGGAGGCCTTCTCCCGCGCGCGCTGGAAGATCATCCGGATGTGCCGCTCGGTCTCGCCGACGAACTTGTTGAGCAGCTCGGGGCCCTTGATGTTGAGGAAGTACGACTTGGCCTCGCGCGGGTCGTCCCCACGAGCCTCGGCGATCTTCTTGGCCAGCGAGTTCGCGACGGCCTTGGCGATGAGCGTCTTCCCGCATCCGGGCGGCCCGTAGAGCAGCACACCCTTCGGCGGCCGCAGCTGGTGCTCCCGGAACAGGTCGGGATGCAGGTAGGGCAGCTCGACGGCGTCACGGATCTGCTCGATCTGGCTGCCGAGCCCGCCGATGTCCTCGTAGGCGATGTCCGGGACCTCCTCGAGGACGAGGTCCTGCACCTCGGCCTTGGGGATCCGCTCGAAGACGAACCCGGAGCGGGAGTCGAGCAT
>JALZAK010000040.1 GCA_030948385.1 Actinomycetota bacterium | reverse complement strand
CTGCTGGTGATCGGCCGGCCGATCACCGGGGCGGCCGACCCCGGATTTGCCGCCGCGGCGATCGGGCGCGCTCTGCCCGCTCGCTAGGCCAGGGCCGGGCTGTCAGGTGCCCAGGGTTCGCGACACCAGGGTGCGACGGCTGTGCGTCGAGGTCTTCGCGAAGATGGACTTGAGGTGATGCTGCACGGTGTGCTCGGACAGCAACATCAGGCGGGCCAGCTCGCGGGTGTCGTGGCCGGTCACGAGAAGGCCGAGCAGCTCACCCTCGCGCGGACTGAGCGCGTGGGCCCTGGCGAACATATCCGCGCGTTGTGCCGGTGAGCTGTCCTCGATGGTGACCGCGATGTCCCACTCGGACTGAGAACCCGCCTCCCCGGGGCGAGCCGCCCGAAGCGTCAGCCATAGGCCGCCGGCGAGGTGCGCGCGGGCGGATGCAGGATTCGGATCGATTCCGGCTTCGATGGCCAGGAGTTGCGCACCGACGTTGTACGCGCCGGCCGGGACCGGAGAGCGGTGGGCGCCGGGCGGAACGAGCATCCGCAGGTAACTGCTGGGTCTGCGCTCGTATCTCCAGGGCCGGTGAGAGCAGCGCTGCACACGAGCGGTCTGGGCGACGCCGGCCAATGCGCCGGCGCTGGTCGGCACCCCGCACACCCGGATTCTCCAACCGCTTTCCGCGGACGAGCGCCGGTCGCGCCGCGCTGTACTACGGCGCCTACTGGTCGGCCCCGGACACGCGGTAGTGGAGATCGACGGCGCCCTGGCTGAACCGACGTTCGCCGAGCAGGTCGAGCCGCACGTGCGGGTTGCCGGGAAAGGCCGGCGTGCCGCCTCCCACCACCACCGGCACGACGATCAGGTGGCACTCATCGACCAGCCCAGCCGCGATCGCCGCCGCGGCGAGGTGCGGGCCGCCGATGGTGAGATCGGCAGCGGCTGCCGCCTTCATCCGCCGGACCGCATCGGAGTCGAAGTCCCGCTCGATCCGGGTTCTGGCGCTGGACGCGGTCTGCAGTGTCGTCGAGTAGACGATCTTGTCGGCCGCCTGCCAGATCCGGGCGAAGTCCAGGGCAATCGGGGGCTGGCCGGTGAGGGTGTCGGCCGTCTCCCAGTAGGCCATGATCTCGTACATGCGGCGCCCGTACAGATGGGTGCCGGCGGCCCGGATGAGGTCGTTGACATAGGCGTGCACCTCCTCGTCGGGCGCAGCCCAGTCGAAGTTGCCGTCCCGGTCTGCCACGTATCCGTCCAGCGACATGATCGTGGCGTAGATCAGCTTGGTCATTGGCACCTCCCGCCCGGCCACGGCCTAGACCCGCTTCAGGAAGTCGAGCACCCGCTGGGCCAACAGCGCCGCGGGCTCCGCCGCGTACGACGGCAAGGAGGCGTCCGCGAACAGGTGCCGGTCGCCCGGATAGACAAACAGTTCCGCGTCCTGCGCCTGGTCGACCAGTGTTCGGGCAGCATCGATGTCGCCCTCGCCGGCGAAGAACGGGTCAGCTTCCATCCCGTGGATCTGTACGGGTACGCCGGCCGGCCACGACGGCCCGAACTCCGAGGGGGGAAGGCAGGACTCGAACGGCAGGGCACCGCGAGCGCCCGGCCGGGTTTGCGCCAGCTTCTGGGCCGGCATCACACCGAGGGAGAAACCGGCGTACGTGAGTTCAGCGGGGAGCCAGTCCGCTGCCGCCACCCCGCGGTCCAGGACGTTTTCGAATCCTATTTCCTGGGCGTACCCGATCCCCTCGTCCAGGCTTTGGAAGGTGCGGGCGTTGTAGAGGTCGGGAGTGTGAACGTTGTGTCCGGCGTCCCGCAGGCGATCGGCGAAGGCAACGCCCCCTGGCGTCGAGCCCTGCGCGTGGTGGAACAGCAAGACCTCGGCAATGGCGGCAATGCTCCCTTCGGCGGGCAGTCCGGCGATAGTGGTTGAAGGTATCGGGAGATGGGCGTAAGCAAGGGCGCGTGCCAGTCTGTGGACCTGCGGCCCCCGGCTAGCTGCCGTGCCCGTGGTGGAGCTGCGGCTGATCGGCCCGTTCGGCGTCTGCGTCGACGGCCGGGAGGTCGCGAATGCTCTGGGCAGTCGCAAAGGCCGGCGCCTGCTGCAGATGCTCGCCGTACAGCGGGGCGAATTCACCTCGACCGACCGGATCGTCGACCGGCTCTGGCCTGCGGTCCCACCGCGGCGCCCGGAGGACAACGTCGCCACGTTGGTCAGTCGGTTGCGGCGGGTGCTCGGCGCTGAGGCAATCAGCGGCGACCGGGGTGGCTACGCGCTCGCCAACAGCGCTGATGTACACGTCGACGTCGCGGAGGTCGAGCGGCTGGTCGGCGAGGCGCAGGCCCGCGTGCACGTCGCGCCGGCTCTGTCGATGGCCGCGGCCGGTCGGGCCCTGGACCTGCTGGGCCGCGGGGATCTCCTCGAAGGCGAAGTAGATGCCGAGTGGGCCGAGTCAGCCCGTGCTGCGGTCCGCCGGCTGCGCCACCGCGGCCGGTTGCTGGCCGCCGAGGCGGCGCTGGGGACCGGCGACGCATCCGCCGCGCAACAGGCGGCGCAGGCCGCAGTCGTCGCCGACCCGCTCGATGAGTCGGCCACGCGATTGCTCATGCGCGCGCAGCAGCAGGCCGGGGAGCCGGCTGCCGCGCTGGCGACCTACGAGCGATTGCGCACCGTCCTGGCCGACGAACTCGGGACCGACCCGGCTCCGGAGACGCGCCAACTGCACGTCGCCGTATTGCAGGAGAGATCGCCGATCGCGGCCGGCCCCGTGCAACCTGCGGAATCGGTCGGAATCCCGGCTGCCTCCGGCACGCTCGTGGGCCGTGACCTGGAAGTGCAGCGGCTGTCGCGCGCGTGGGCCGACGCTGCGGCCGGCCAGCCGGCGGTGTGGGCGGTGACCGGTGAGGCGGGCATCGGAAAGACCCATCTAACCGACGAGATCGCCCGGCTGGCGAAGTCCACCGGCGGCGAACTGCTGCGCACCCGCTGCTACGAGACCGAAAGGTCGTTGTTCCTGCAGCCGATCGTGGAAGCCATCGCCGCGCTGGTGCTGCGGATGCCCCCTGCCAGACTGCGTGACCTGGCCGGTGAGCGTGCCCCGGTCTTGAGTGCCCTCGTCCCCGAGGTGGCGGCGGTGCTCGGCACCTACCCGCTCGACCGGGGGACCATGGAGGTCGAGCGCCGGCGAGCCTACGACGCAGTGATGATCTTCCTGCGCCGCCTGTCGGCCCAGCAGCCGGTGCTGCTGCTGATCGACGACCTGCACCACGCCGGGCTCGCCGTCACCGGGTTGCTGCACTACCTGAGCCGGCACGCCGGCAACAGCCGGCTGATGGTCCTCACAACGGTGCGCACTGAGGAAGGCGCGGAAGCCCTTGCCGCGCTGGCCGATGTCGCCCGCCGGCTGGAGCTGTCCGCGCTCCCGGCTCAGGCCGTGACCCAGCTCGCGGCGGCCGCCGGCCACGCAGACCGGGCCGAGGCGATCCTGCGACGCACCGGCGGCCATCCGCTGTATGTCGTCGAAACCCTGCGCGGGCTCGACGCCGGAGAGGCCGACCTGCCGGAAACCTTGCAGGAGCTTGTTGTGGCCCGAGTCCGCCGGGCCGGCCCCGAAGCCGAACGGGTCTTGCGCGCCGCTGCGCTGCTCGGCTCCTCCTTCGAGCCGGCGCTGGTCGCCCACCTACTCGACGTTCCCCCCGCCGAGGCGGTGCGCCGATGCGAGGAGCTATTGCAGGCCCGGCTGGTCATCGTGGCCGGGCGGGCCTACGAGTTCGCCCACGACCTGGTACGTGAGGTGCTCGAGACGACCACGCCGGCACCGACCCGACTGGCCTATCACCAGCGGGCCGCCGACCTTCTCACCGGGCAGCCGGAGGCCATGGCTGCACACGCTGCCGCGATGGGCGACTGGCGGCGGGCCGCCCGCGGTTGGCTGCGTGCGGCGGAGCACGCTATGCGCCGCTTCGCGGTGGCCGACGCCCAGCGGTTGCTCGATCAGGCCATCGACGCCGGCGGCCAGGCCGACGACCTCGAAGTGGTGGGCCGCGCCCGGCTGCTGCGTGGTCACGCCGGCGAGACGCTGGCCCGCTACGCAGACGCGGTCAGCGACTATGAACTGGCCGCCGGCCTGGCCCGCGACGGTGGCGACCTGCGCCTCCAGATGCGGGCGCTTCGTGGGCTCGGCGGCGATGCCGCGATCGCGATCGGGCAGCCTCCGGAGCAGTGCCTGCTCCGGCTGGAGGCCGGACTGCAACTCGCCGAGTCGCTGGGCGACCGTCGAATGCAAGCCGACCTACTGGCCCGGATGGCTGTCCTCCTGACCAATCACCTTCGCTTCGCCGCGGCCGTCGAGGTGGGCGCGCGAGCGGTGGCGGTCGCGCGTACGGCCGGCGACGAACTCGCGTTGGCCAAGGCTCTCGACGGCGCCAAGACCGGCTACGCCTACCTCGGCGAGGTCGCCGAGCTCGAGCCGATCCTGGCCGAACTCGAGCCGCTGCTGCGACGCCAGGGGGACTTGTGGCGGTTGCAGTGGACGCTCTTCGAGTCGTCCTTCCCGCTCATCGCCGCGGCGGATTGGGAAGCGGCTTCGGCCCGCATCGAGGCCGCCCTCGCGGTCAACCGGCGTAGCGGGCACGTCGCCTACGAGCGTTGGCTGACGGCGCACCTGGGATGGGTAGCCCGCCTGCAAGGCCGCTACGACGACGCGGTGGGTCACGGCCGCCGGGCGATTTCCGCCGACGGTGAGAGGGGCCATGTGTGGTACATGGCCACTGCAGCCGCCATGCTCGCTACCACGCTGTTGGAGCTGGGCGATGCAGCAGAGGCCATGCGGGTGCTGCGGGCCGTCCCGGCCGGCGCCAACAGCGGCACCCGGGCTTACCGGCTGCGCTACCTCGCCGCGCAGGCGCAGGCCGGCGGGTCGCCGGCCGTCCTCGCGCAGGCGGATGAGTTGTTGCGGGGCATCCAGGCGCCGGCCGGGGGCGCCTGGTTGCTCGGCGCGGACGCCTATCTCGGGGTGGCCCGGGGCTGGCTCGCGGTCGGCCGCGCGGACCGGGCCGGCGCCGCGGTCACGCCGCTGATCGCAGCCGCCGAACGGGTGCGCTGGCTGCCGGCGTTGGTCGAGGGGGCCCTGATCACGGGCCGCTGTGCTGCGCAGACCGGCGACCAAGCCGGCGCGCGTGCGGCCTTCGCCCGGGCCGCCGACCTGGCCGGCAAGCACCGGATGGCCGGGATCGCCGGGTCGGCTCGGGAACTGCTCGCCGGCGCCGGCTGAAACAATCAGAGCAGGGTGGCGATCGACGCGGCCGCCCGGGCGGCCCCGTCCGCGGCCACCGGCTGGTAGTCGACCGGCCGCCCGAGCTCCTCGGCAATGGCGGCGGCGAGTGCGTCGGGGTCGGTGCCGGCGTAGTCCATCCGCCGCCCCGCGCCGTAGCGGTCGAGCCGGTGCGGCACGTGGTAGTTCTGCTCGAAATGGTTGCGCAGCGGGAAGTACAGGAACGGCCGTCCGTTGGCGGTCAGTTCCATGCACGTCGTGAGGCCGCCTTGGACCACGGCGAGATCACAGGCGGCCAGATGCCGGAACAGCCCGTCGACGTAGGCGTGTACCTCCAGGCCGGGGTGCGAGGGCAGCGAGGCCGGGTCGATCCGCGGCCCGGCGACGACGACCATCCGCAGGTCCGGCACCGCCTGTCTCGCTACCGGGAAGGCGGCGATCACCTTGCGCAGCAACGCCGTGCCCACCCCGGAGCCGCCCACCGTGACCACACATACCCGTTCCTCCGGTCGGTAGCCCAGCCGTTGGCGCAGGGCGGCCCGGTCGGTCAGGTCTACCGGGTCGAAGCCCGTGATGTAGCCGGCGAAGTCGTAATGCTCGCTGACCCAATCCCGGATGCAGGGCAGGCCGGCACCGAACCGGTCAGGAACGATGTCGTCGGCCTCGCCGACGAAGATGGCCCGGTCGCGCACCCGGGGGTAGCGCTCGACCTGCTCGATCATTTCGGCGTTGTAGTCGGCTGCCAGGAAGGCCTCGCGCTCGCCGCCGGCGGGCATCGGCAGCCATCCGACGAAGTCGGTGAGCCAGGCAAAGGCCGTCCGCTTCAACTCCGGGTTCTCGTGCCAGTAGTAGTCCGCGTCCCAGGCCTCGTCCCCGACCACCAGGTCGTAGTGACTGTCCTCGAGCACGTCGTGCAGGACATGGAAGTTGGCCACCAGGATCTCGTCCATCCGCCGGTATGCCTGGAAGCAGTGCAAGTCGTGCTCGGCCGACTCACTCTCGATGTGCGCCGACTCGCTCGCCAGCCAGGCCGACGCCGGATGCACCCGCTCACCGTGGGCCTGCAAGACGGTGGTGACCGGGTGCTGGGCCAGCCAGTCGATCTCGACTTCCGGGTGTGACTTCCGCAGCTCGCCGGCGATGGCAACGTCACGCAGTGCGTGACCGAGTCCGATCGGCGAGGAGAGGTACAGCGCCCGCGGCACCCTCGAGCGGGCCCGGGTCCATCGGCGTACCGCTGCCGGCGGCTGCACCCGGTCAGCGAACTCGCGCACCAGCAGGTTGAAGCGCACCGGGTCGCGGGCGTCCGGCACATGCCCGGAGCCGCCGAACACAACCAGCTCGCAGCCAAGTGCGGCGGCGAACCGCTCGCCGCCGGATGGTCCGATGATCTGGTCCTCGTCGCCATGCACCACCAGGCTGGGACAGCGCACCCGGGCGATCAGGCCGGCGGCGCCGTCGGGCAAGTACGGCGCGCGCTGGGTGTGGATGATCGTCTCCGGCGTGGTCTCGAGCCCCCAGCCGACGGCGTCCTCGATCTGCTTGGTCGAGTGCGGCTCGCTGTTCAGGCGGCCCATGAAGAACTGCAGGAAGCCGGGCCAGTCGCGCAGCCAGTAATGCCGGTTGTACTTCGCCCAGCCCTCGTCGATGTCCAACTCGTCGTCGAAGCTGTAATCCGGTCGATCAGTCGGCGGATCGGCCAGTCCGACGGCGGCCGAGACGAACACCGCGCCCAGAACCCGGTCGGGGTGAGTGGCGGCCAGTTCGAGGAGCCAGCCCGCACCCATCGAGACCCCGACCCCGATGGCAGCCTCGGTGCCGGTGGCGTCCAGCACGGCGACCAGATCCTCGACGATCTCCGCTGAGGCATATGGCGCCGGCTGCGCCGGACGATCGCTGCGGCCGTTGCCCGGTCCGTCGCAGGTGATCACCCGAAAGTGCCGAGCGAGGTATGCGACCTGGCCCTTCCAGCGGCGCGAGTGCACGACCGACCAGGTCGGCAGCAGCAGGATCGAGGGTGAACCGTGGCCGAACACCTCGTAGCCGATCTTCACCCCATCGCGCTCGACGAAGCCGTCGAGGTCGGGCTCCCTGGCACGCATAGCAGGCCTCCTCCTTCTGGTGGACGGCCCGAAGTGTCCAGCCACCCATTGCACCCGCGTTGCAACGCCGCTGCAAGGGGTTCGGTGCACTCTCCGTCGGGTCAACCACCGGCCCTACCAAGGAGGAAGCGATGGCCGTGGATCAGGACAAGTTGATGGCGTTTCTCGGACAGTTCGTCGGCGACCTGGGCGCCACGATCGCCGCCGGCAGTGTCGTGATCGGCGATCGGCTGGGGCTCTACCGGGCACTGGCCAGCGGCCCGGCGACCGCGCCCGAGCTGGCCCGCCGGACCGATACCGACGCCCGGTACGTCACCGAGTGGCTGCGCGGGCAGGCCGCCGGCGGCTACGTGACCTACGACGCGGCGGCGGACACGTATTCGCTGACCGACGAGCAGGCCTTCGCGCTGACCGACCCCGAGGGCCCGCTGTATCTGCCCGGCGCCTTCCAGCTGGCACTGGGGACACTGAAGGCCGAGCCGCGGGTCACCGAGGCGTTCCGCAGCGGCGCCGGCATCGGCTGGCACGAGCAAGATCCGGAGGTCTTCGTCGGCTGCGAGCGCTTCTTCCGGCCCGGCTACGTGGCCAACCTCACCACCAGCTGGATTCCTGCGCTGGACAGCGTCGAGGCGAAGCTGCAGGCCGGCGGCCGGGTCGCCGACGTCGGTTGCGGGATGGGAGCCTCGACCATCCTGATGGCGCAGGCCTACCCCAATTCCCAGTTGGTCGGATCGGACTATCACTCCGAGTCCGTCGAGGGCGCCCGCAAGCGCGCCGCCGACGCCGGCGTGGGGGAGCGGGTCAGCTTCGAAGTCGCATCGGCGCAGACGTTCGGCGGGACCGGGTACGACCTGGTGACCACCTTCGACTGCCTGCACGACATGGGCGACCCGGTCGGCGCGGCCCGGCACGTCCGCGAGGCGCTGGACTCGGACGGCACCTGGCTAGTCGTCGAGCCCTTCGCCGGCACCACTGTCGCCGACAACCTCAACCCCGTCGGCCGGGTCTACTACTCGTTCTCGACGTTCTTGTGCGTACCGAGCGCACTGTCCCAACCCGGTGGCTACTCCCTGGGTGCACAGGCCGGCGAGCCGGGAATCCGGCAGGTGATGACCGAAGCCGGCTTTACCCGCTTCCGGCAGGCCGTGGAGACGCCGTTCAACATCGTCTACGAGGTCCGTCCGTAGCGCCGAACGCCGGCCGGCACGCGGTCAGCACCCCCGAGGCGTTGCCCTCGGGGGTGCTGGCTCGCTAGGTTCGCCCACGCCAGGCCCGTGCGGACCCGCCAGCGGGTCCGGTCCGATCGCAGCAGAGGTGAGCTTGCGTGCCGGTCCCGTCGTTGAGCCCAGAGCAACGTGCCGAGGCGCTGCACAAAGCAGCAGCCGCCCGCAAGGTGCGCGCTGAACTCAAGGAGCGCCTCAAGCGCGGCGAGATAACCCTCGCGGCCGTTCTCGCCGCCAGCGACTCCAACGATGTGATGGGCAAGCTGCGGGTCTCGGCGGTGCTCGAATCCATGCCCGGCATCGGCAAGATGCGTGCGGCCCGGCTGATGCGCAAGTTGCGCATCTCCGAAACGCGCCGGCTGCGCGGGCTCGGCGGCAATCAGCGGCGCGCCCTGCTGGAGGAGCTCGGCCCCGGCCGTGACGTCGGCTGAGCCGGGAGCCAGCCGGCTCACCGTCCTTTCCGGCCCGTCGGGGGTGGGCAAGGGCAGCGTCGTCGCGGTAGTCCGCCGCGATCACCCCGACGTGTGGGTGTCGGTGTCGGTCACCACTCGATCCCCCCGGCCCGGTGAGTGCGACGGCGTCGAGTACCACTTCGTCGACCGGACCCGGTACGAGCAGATGGTCGCCGCCGGTGAGTTGCTCGAGCACGCCGAGTACGACGGCAACGGATACGGCACGCCCTGGCGACCGCTCCGCGAGCGGCTGGCGGCCGGTTTGCCGGCGCTGCTCGAGATCGAGTTGCAGGGCGCCCGGCAGGTCCGGGCGGCGCTGCCGGCGGCACAACTGGTGTTTCTCGCCCCGCCGTCCTGGTCAGAGCTGGTGCACCGGCTGGTGGATCGCGGCACGGAGGACGACGCTACGGTCCGGCGCCGGCTGGACCGGGCCCGACTCGAGCTCGCGGGCGAGGCGGAGTTCGATGCGGTGGTGGTGAACGACACGGTCGAGCGGGCCGCCGCGCAGTTGGTAGGCTTGATCGAGTCTCCCGGCCGCTAGCCCGCGGGCCACACTCCACCCGAAGAGAGCTGATTGCGCAGTGTCTGGAACCGTCGCCGCCCCCGAGGGGATCACCAACCCGCCGATCGACGAGCTGCTCGAGCGCACCACGTCGAAGTACGCGCTGGTGATCTACGCGGCCAAGCGGGCCCGGCAGATCAACGCCTACTACAGCCAGCTGGGCGAAGGCCTGCTCGAGTACGTCGGACCGCTGGTGGAGACCACGGCGCAGGAGAAGCCGCTCTCGATCGCGCTGCGGGAGATCAACGAGGACCTGCTCACCCATGAGCAGGTCGAGGCCCCGCCGGTCTGACATGACCCCGCCCCGGGTCGTCCTCGGCGTCTCCGGCGGTATCGCCGCGTACAAGGCCGTCGAGTTGCTCCGCCTGCTGACCGAGGCCGGGCACAGCGTCCAGGTCGTACCGACACCCGGCGCGCTTCGTTTCGTCGGGGTTGCCACCTGGGCGGCACTTTCCGGCCAGCCGGTCTTCAGCGAGGTCTGGGACGAGCCGCACCTGGTTAGCCACGTGGCGATCGGTCGGGACGCCGATCTGGTCGTGGTGGCGCCGGCCACCGCGGACCTGCTGGCCAGGTCCGCCGGGGGCCGGGCCGACGACCTGCTCACAGCCACCCTGCTGACCGCCCGCTGCCCAGTGCTGTACGCGCCGGCCATGCATACCGAGATGTGGGAGCACCCGGCGACCCAGGCCAACGTGGCCACCCTGCGCCGGCGCGGCGCGGTCGTGCTGCCGCCGGCCAGCGGCCGGCTGACCGGCGCGGACAGCGGGCCGGGCCGGCTACCCGAGCCGGCTGAGATCTTCGCTACCTGCCTCCGGCTGCTGGCGGGCAGCCCTTTGCTGGCCGACCTGGCCGGACGCAACGTCGTGATAAGCGCCGGCGGCACCCGGGAAGCCATCGACCCGGTGCGCTTCCTGGGTAATCGCTCGTCGGGGCGGCAAGGCTACGCGCTGGCCAGGACGGCGCTGGCCCGTGGCGCCGAGGTGACCGTGGTCGCCGCGAACGTCGCACTGCCCGACCCGCCAGGAGCCAAAGTCGTCCGGGTGGTGTCCGCGGCGGACCTGCACGACGCGGTGCTGACCGAAGCCGCGGCGGCCGACGCGGTGGTGATGGCCGCCGCGGTGGCCGACTTCCGGCCCGAGCAGAACGCGCCGGCGAAGATCAAGAAGGACGGCGGGGCGCCCGCGCCGCTGCGGCTGGTGCCCACCGCGGACGTGCTGGCCGAACTGGTGGCCCGGCGACCGGCCGGCCAGGTGCTTGTCGGCTTCGCGGCCGAGACCGGTGACTCCACCGGCAGCGTGCTGGACCTGGGCCGAGCCAAGCTGGCCCGCAAGGGCGTCGACCTGCTCGTGGTCAACGAGGTCGGCGAGTCCCGTGGATTCGAGTCGGCCGACAACGCCGCCGTCGTGCTCGCCGCAGACGGGACGGCGACCGAGGTGCCGTACGGCTCGAAGGACACTCTCGCCGACGTCGTGTGGGACCTCGTTGCCGTGCGGCTGGCACGCTGATCGCGGCCGGTAGACTCGCCGCGACCGTTTCCACCCAGCATCAGGGAGCACCGTGACCCGCCGCCTGTTCACCTCCGAGTCGGTGACCGAAGGCCACCCGGACAAGATCGCGGACGCGGTCAGCGATTCCATTTTGGACGCACTGCTCGCCGAGGACGCGCACAGCCGGGTCGCCATCGAGACGCTCATCACCACCGGCCAGGTCCACGTTGCCGGCGAGGTGACCACCGAGGCTTACGTCGACATCCCCACCATCGTCCGGGACAAGATCCTCAAGATCGGCTACGACTCGTCGCAGAAGGGCTTCGACGGGCGCTCCTGCGGCGTCAACGTGTCGATCGGCTCCCAGTCACCCGACATCGCGCAGGGCGTGGACGCCGCTTACGAGGCGCGGACGGGCGAGAGCGTCGAGGACGCACTGGACCGCCAGGGGGCGGGCGATCAAGGACTGATGTTCGGCTACGCCTGTGAGGACACTCCCGAGTTGATGCCGCTGCCGATAGCCCTCGCGCACCGGCTGGCCCGCCGCCTCACCGACGTACGTCGGCAGGGCACCGTGCCGTACCTCCGCCCCGACGGCAAGACCCAGGTGACCATCGAGTACGACGCGCACAAGGCGATCCGGCTGGACACAGTGGTGGTATCCACTCAGCACGCCGCCGACATCGACCTGGAAACCTTGCTCTCGCCAGACATTCGCGAACATGTCATCGCCCCCGAGGTGGCCGACCTGGGGCTGGACACCACCGACTACCGGGTGCTGGTCAACCCCACCGGCAGGTTCGAGATCGGCGGACCGATGGGTGACGCCGGGCTGACCGGTCGCAAGATCATCGTGGACACCTACGGCGGGATGGCCCGGCACGGCGGCGGCGCGTTCTCCGGCAAGGATCCGTCCAAAGTGGACCGTTCAGCGGCGTACGCCATGCGCTGGGTGGCCAAGAACGTCGTGGCCGCGGGGCTTGCCTCTCGCTGTGAGGTGCAGGTGGCGTACGCGATCGGCAAGGCCCACCCGGTCGGGTTGTTCGTCGAAACCTTCGGCACCGAGACCGCCGATGTGGACGCGATCCAGGACGCGGTCACCAAGGTGTTCGACCTTCGGCCGGCGGCGATCATCCGCGACCTGGACCTGTTGCGACCGATCTACGCGCAGACCTCGGCGTACGGCCACTTCGGCCGCGAGTTACCCGACTTCACCTGGGAGCGCACCGACCGCGCGGAGAGCCTCCGCGCAACGGTCGGCTGATGCGGCTGGTTGCGGACCTGCTCGTCGGCGCCCTGGCTGTGCTGCACCTGTGGTTCCTCGTCCTGGAGATGTTCCTGTGGCGCCGGCGGCTCGGGCTCACAACATTCGGGATGAGTGCCGCCGACGCGGAGGTCACTGCGCCGCTGGCCGCCAACCAGGGGCTCTACAACGGGTTCCTGGCGGCGGGGCTGGCCTGGAGCCTGATCGTCCGGGACTCCACCGGGTTGCAGTTCAAGGTGTTCTTTCTCGGCTGCGTGATCGTCGCCGGGGTGTTCGGCGGGTTAACCGCGTCGCGGCGGATCCTGGTGGTGCAGGCGCTGCCCGGCGTGCTGGCATTGGCCGCGGTGCTGGCCGGCCGCTGACCCGCGGTCGGCGTCCTCTGGTACACCCGGGGTCGTGACCGCCCCGCCCGGCTCGTCGGCCAACCCGACCCCAGTGGCCCGGGTGTGCATCGACGCCTCGTTGGCGCACCTGGACCGGCCCTTCGACTACCTCGTGCCCGACAGTCTCGACAACTCTGTGGTGGCCGGCTCACGGGTCCGGGTGCGCTTCGCCGGCCGGCTGACCGGCGGCATCGTGCTCGACCGGGTGGCCGCATCAGAGCACCCCGGGACGCTCGCCCGGATCGAGCGGGCGGTGTCGGCCGAGCCGGTTCTCGCCCCCGAGATTGCCCGGCTGGCTCGCGCGGTGGCCGACCGCTGCGCCGGCACGTTGGCCGACGTGCTCCGGCTGGCGCTGCCCCCGCGCCATGCCCGGGTCGAGGCGCAGCCCAGCCCGCC
>JALZAK010000153.1 GCA_030948385.1 Actinomycetota bacterium | reverse complement strand
GGCACGCCCAGTGTGCCGGCGCGGGTGTCGGCACTCGCCGACGAGCGCCGGCATCGCCGGGCGCCCAGGTGGGTGCCGGCCAGCGTCGCCGCGGGGGTGGCCCTGCTGGTTGCCGGCGCTCTCGGTTTCGCCGCGCTCACGCCGGGGGGGTCGTCCAACGCCACCAATGGCCACGCAAGCGCCGCCCGCGCCGGTGCCGGCATTGACCGGAAGGCGCCGAATGCCGCTGGTAAGCAGGCGGCACCCTTGGACAGTGGCCGGGACTACACGTCCGCCTCGCTGGCCGCTGGTGTCCGGACCCTGCTTGGCAGCGTCCGCCCGGAAACGTCAGCCGGCGACACCCGCATTCCCGTGACCGCCAGCGCCTATGCGCGTGCCCTCGCGCCCGAATTCGCCCGCCTCCGGGCGCCGGCCGGGCTGGCGACGTGCGTGGCCGGCCTGGCCGGCCGCCCTGGGGTGGCACCGCTGGCGGTTGACTTCGCCAGCTACCAGGGCCGCCCGGCCGTGCTCGTCGTACTACCCGACCGCGACCCCAGCCGGGTGCAGGCATGGGTCGTCGGCCCGGCCTGCACGGCCGGTCACCAGGACCTCAGGCACTTCGAGTACGTGCCGCGCCGGGGCTGAGCGGGGCCGGCGGGAATCGCCGGCTCTACGATGGCGTTCCGCGAGGGCAGGGCAGACGAGGCCGGAAGGACCATCCGTTCGTGGGCAACGACGAGGTACGTGACGTCATCATCATCGGCTCCGGGCCGGCCGGGTACACCGCGGCCGTGTACACCGCGCGGGCCGGCCTCTCCCCGCTCGTCATCGAAGGCGTGGCGTCCGGGGGCGCGCTGATGACCACCACCGAGGTGGAGAACTTTCCCGGATTCGCCGACGCTGTCCTCGGCCCGGATCTGATGGATGCCATGCGCAAGCAGGCCGAGCGTTTCGGTGCGGAGTTCATTACCGACGATGCGACTGCTGTCGACCTGACCCGCACGCCTAAGGCCGTGGAGGTGGGTGGGGAGACCTACCGAGCCACCACGGTGATCCTGGCGACCGGGTCCGCCTACCGCCATCTCGGCATTCCGGGGGAGGATCGGCTCTCCGGGCACGGGGTGTCCTGGTGCGCCACGTGCGACGGATTCTTCTTCCGCGACCAGGACATCGTGGTGATCGGCGGTGGCGACTCGGCGATGGAGGAGGCCACCTTCTTGACCCGGTTCGCCAAGTCGGTCACCGTGGTCCACCGCAGGGGTGAGCTACGCGCCTCCAAGATCATGCAGGAACGCGCGTTCGCCAACGACAAGATCCGCTTCCGATTCCACACCGAGCCGATCGAGGTGATCGGAGCCGATCGGGTGAGCGGGTTGGCGGTGCGCGACACGCGCACCGGTGAGCGGTCCGAGATCGCGGTGACCGGGGTGTTCGTGGCCATCGGCCATGACCCGCGCAACGAGCTGATCAAGGATCAGGTGGACATGGACTCCGAGGGATACGTCCACGTACAGGCTCCGGGAACGCGGACCAATCTATCCGGCGTCTTCGCCTGCGGTGACCTCGTCGATCACACCTACCGGCAGGCCGTTACCGCGGCCGGGACGGGCTGCGCGGCCGCACTCGATGCCGAGCGCCATCTCGCGACGCAGGAATCCCCCGAGCCCGTTGCCAGCGGCGTGGCCTGAGTTACTTCCGCACCCGTCCCGCGAATCAAGAGGAGACACAGATGGGCACCAACACTAAGAACGTCACCGACGCGACCTGGAGCACTGAGGTGCTGCAGAGCGACAAGCCAGTACTGGTCGACTTCTGGGCCGAATGGTGCGGGCCGTGCCGGAAGGTGGCCCCGGTGTTGGACGAGATCGCCGGCGAGTTCGGCGATCAGGTCGTGGTGGCAAAACTCAACATCGACGAGAACCCGGGCGTCGCGCGGGACTACGGCGTGCTGTCCATCCCGACATTGACCGTCTTCAAGGGCGGCCAAGCGGTGCAGTCTGTGCTGGGTGTCCAGCCCAAAGGCCTCATCGTGAAAATGTTGCAGGCTGCGCTGTAGGCTCCCCCGAGCGTGCCTTCTGCGGCCGGTCTCCCGCAAGGGAGCCCGGCCGTGCGCCGTGCGACCTCCGCGCCGGTAGGTTACGTACCGCTCTCCCCAGACGAGGACATGCCGGATGCAACTCATTCGCCGCGGCGACGCGGGGCCAGCCGCTGCCGAGATGCGTGCGGCCCTGGTGGCGCTCGGGCTAGTCGCGCCGGGCAGCAGTCCGGACGCGCCCGATGATGTTTTCGACGAGGCATGCGAATTGGCCCTGCGCGGCTTCCAACAGCGCCGCGGGCTCATCGTCGACGGCATCGTCGGCCCGGAGACGTTCCGCGCGCTGACCGCCGCACACTGGCGGCTGGGGGATCGGGTGCTGGCCCGTAGCCTCAGTGCCCCCCTCGTCGGCGACGATGTCGCCACCTTGCAGGAGCGGCTCCTCGAGCTCGGGTACGACGCCGGCCGGACCGATGGGATCTTCGGCGCTCGCACCGAGCGGGCGCTGCTTGCTTTCCAGCGCGAGTCCGGTGTCGCGCCGGATGGCACCTGCGGGCCGGCCACCCTCCGGGCCTTGCACCAGTTAGGCCGCAAGGTCGTCGGCGGCCGGCCGCAGTTCATGCGGGAGACCGAGATCCTGCACCACCGCGGCCCGGCGCTGCTCGGCAAACGGATCGTCGTCGACCCCGGTCACGGCGGCGACGACCCAGGCAACGTTGTCGACGGGCTCAGCGAGGCGGACCTGATGTGGGATCTGGCGGCTCGGATCGAAGGGCGGCTGGTCGCTGCCGGGGTCCGGGCGGACCTCACCCGGGGGCGCCATACCGGCCGGAGCAATCCCGAGCGGGCGGAGTTCGCCAATGCCAGCGGCGCCGACCTGCTGCTGTCGCTACACAGCGACGCGAACACCAACCCTCAGGCACAAGGAGTGGCTACATACCACTTCGGCACCGGCGAGGGAGTCAGCTCGACAGTCGGCGAGCGGCTGGCCGGCCTGGCGTTGCGGGAACTCGTGGCCCGGACCGGGATGACCGACTGCCGCAGCCACGCCAAGTCGTGGGATGTGCTGCGGCTGACGAAGATGCCCGCGGTACGGGTGGAACTCGGCTACCTCACCTCGCCGGCGGATCGCGCGCGACTGGGCGACCCGGAGTTTCGTGACGTCGTCGCCGAAGCGCTGCTGGCAGCCGTCCAGCGGCTCTACCTCACCGGCGACATGGACCCACCGACCGGGACGCTGCGGATGCCGCTCCTGGGCGCGCCCACCGGCGGCCGCTAAACCGGGCGCAGCGCCTTTTCCGGGGTCATCGAGCCGAGTAGGCGTTCGAGCGCAACCTCGACATCCTCGCGCCAGGACAGGGCGGTCTTGAGCTCCAGCCGCAGCCGCGGGAAGCGCGCGTGCGGCCGGACCGTCTTGAAGCCAACTGCAAGCAGGTGCTCGGCCGGGATCACACACGCCGGCCCGTCCCAGCGCAGGTCGCCGAAGGCCTCGACGGCGCGCACACCCCGCCTGGTCAGATCCTTCGCCACGCCTTGGATCAGCATCCGACCCAGCCCGCCGCCGGCGAAGTCCGGCAGCACGTACGCCGTCATCAGCAGCACGGCGTCGGCGCTGACCGGGCTGGACGGGAAGGCGACGGAACGCGGGACGTATGCCGGCGGAGCGAACATGGCGTAGCCGGCGGGAACCCCGTCCACGTAGACGATCTTGCCGCAGCTGCCCCACTCGAGCAGGGTCGCGGAAACCCACGCTTCCTTCTCCAGCGCCGGGTCGCCGCTCTCCTCGGCCCGGTTGCGGCTGACCGGATCAAGCTCCCAGAACACACAGCGGCGGCAGCGGGTAGGCAGATCCTCGAGGGTGTCGAGAGTGATGTTGACCAGTCGCCGGGACACCGTCAGCGGCCTCCTGCACAAAGCACCGGTGGCCCAGAGTTACTGGCCAGTAACAATGCGGTACTGGGCGCGGGCATGGCGCCTGGCTCTCCGGGCTGGGGGGTTTCCGTCATGCTAGGCCGCGCCGAGCGGGGACGCTAGGGGGGCGGCGGCTATCCTCAGGTCCGATGTTCCCCGGCCCGGAGGCCCCGCGGTGAGCGGCACGACCCACGACGACTACTCGGGCAGCTACGCCGCCCGAGCCCGTGGCATGACCGCGTCCGAGGTGCGGGCGCTGTTCTCCGTGGCCAGCCGGCCCGAGGTGGTCTCCCTGGCCGGGGGGATGCCCTACACGGCTGCGCTGCCGCTGGACGCGGTGGCGGCCATGTTGGGGGACCTGGTCTCCACCCGGGGCGCGGCGGCCCTGCAGTACACAGCCGGACAGGGCGATCCGCGCTTGCGCGAGCACATCTGCTCGGTGATGGCCGTCGAAGGGATCTCCGCAGCACCGGACGACGTGGTGGTCACGGTGGGCTCGCAGCACGGCCTGGATCTGGTCAGCCGGGTCTTCCTGGATCCCGGTGACGTGGTCGTCGCCGAGGGCCCTTCCTATGTTGGTGCGCTCGGCGTGTTCGCGGCCGCCGAGGCCGAGGTCGTACATGTCCCGATGGATCGCGACGGGCTACAGCCGGAGCGGCTGGCCAGCACGCTGGAGCGGTTGGCGGCGGCGGGCCGGCGGGTGAAGCTGCTCTACACCGTCCCGGCCTTCCACAATCCGGCCGGAGTGACGCTGGCCGACGACCGGCGGCAGGCGGTGCTCGACCTGGCCGGCCGGCATGGCGTCCTGGTGCTGGAGGACAACCCGTACGGCCTGCTGGACTTCGACTCGCCGCCTCCGGCTCCGCTGCGGGCCCGCCGGGCGGCCGGCGTCATCTATCTGGGCACGTTCTCCAAGACGTTCGCTCCAGGTTTCCGGGTCGGCTGGGTGCTGGCCCCACCGGCGATACGCGACAAACTGGTGCTGGCCAACGAGGCCGCCGTGCTCTGCCCTCCGACGTTCAGCCAACTCGCGGTGGTCGGCTACCTCGAAACCCAGCCGTGGCAAGAACAGATCAAGGCCTTCCGCGAGCTCTACCGAGAGCGGCGCGACGCAATGCTCGACGCGCTCGATGATCTCCTGCCACCCGGGCCGGTCTGGAACAAGCCAGCCGGTGGATTCTACGTGTGGCTGACGCTGCCGCCCGGCCTCGACGCCAAGGCGATGCTGCCCCGGGCGATCGCGGAGCGGGTGGCCTACGTCCCCGGCACCGCTTTCTATGCCGACGGCAACGGCTCCTCGGCGCTGCGGCTGTCCTACTGCTACCCGCCCCCGGAACGCATCCGCGAGGGCATCCGCCGGTTGGCCAACGTGATGGAAGTCGAGTTGGACCTGCTGCACACGTTCGGCCCGGCCGGCACCCCCGACCGGCCGCACGGCTCGATCCGCGCCGACGCGCCCGGCCCGGACCTGACATGACGCTACGGGTAGCGGTCCTCGCCGGCGGCCTTTCCTACGAGCGTGAGGTGTCCCTGCGTTCCGGCCGGCGGGTGACCGAGGCGCTGCATCACGCCGGCATCGAGGCCGAGCAACTCGACGTGGACGCGACGCTGCTGACCCGGCTGGCCGATCTTTCGCCGGACGTCGTCTTCGTCGCGCTGCACGGGAGCGCCGGCGAGGACGGTGCGCTGCAGGACGTCCTCGACCTGCTCGGCCTGCCGTTTGTCGGGAGCAGCGCACCGGCCTGCCGACTCGCCTGGGACAAGCCGTGCGCCAAGTCGGCACTAACCGCCGCCGGACTGTTCACCCCGGCCGGCGTGGCGCTGCCGCACGCCACGTTCCGCGAGCTCGGAGCGGTCGCGGTACTCGGTCATCTGGTCGAGCGGCTCGGCTTGCCGCTCATGGTCAAACCGGCGCAGGGCGGCTCGGCGCTCGGCGCGCTCGCTGTTACCCGGGCCGAGGACCTGCCGGCCGCGATGGTCGGCTGCTTCGGGTACGGCGACACTGCCCTGGTCGAGCGCTTTATCCGGGGCACCGAGGTGGCGGTCGGGGTACTGGAGACCGCCGGCGGGACGGTCGTACTGCCGGCGGTCGAAGTCGTTGCTGCCAACGGGGTCAACGACTATCAGGCCCGGTATACGCCGGGAATGTCCACGTGGCATGCGCCGGCGCGGCTCGACGAGACGATCGCCGCCGATCTGGCCAAGGTGGCCTTGCGGGTGCACGAGGTGCTCGGCCTGCGCGATCTGTCCAGAGTGGACGCCATCATCGACGGTGCCGGCCGGATCTGCGTGCTGGAAGCGAATGTGTCCCCCGGCATGACAGAGACCAGCCTGGTTCCACTCGCCGTGGAGACCGCCGGCCTGGACCTGGCCGGGGTGTGTCGGGACCTGGTAGAGCGGGCCGCCAGTCGGCGTTAGCCGTTGCCGGCCGGCGCTTGACCGTCGGCGAGGCGGGCCGTCGCGCGAGGCGCATCACCGGGAGCCATGACGGCGATGATGCGCTCCAGGTCGTCGATCGAGCCGAAGTCCACGACGATGCGGCCCTTACGGCGTCCCAACTCCACCGTGACGCGGGTGTCGAACCGGTCGGACAGTCGCTCGGCGAGGTCGCTCAGGCCGGGAGCGTGGAGCCGGCCAGTCCGAGGGGGGCGCCGTACGGGCGGCTGGTCCGCGCCGCCCGTTGCCACCAACTCCTCGGTGGCCCGCACAGAGAGCCCCTCGGCCACGATGCGGCCGGCGAGCTCCTCCTGCTCCTCTCGCGAGGGCAACCCCAAGAGGGCGCGGGCGTGCCCCGCCGAGATCACGCCGGCCGCGACGCGGCGCTGCACAGCCGGCGGCAGGTGCAACAACCTGATGGTGTTCGTGACGTGGGACCGGCTGCGTCCCACCCGCTCGGCCAGCTGCTCGTGGGTCACCCCGAACTCATGCAGCAATTGCTCGTACGCGGCCGCCTCCTCCAGCGGGTTCAGATCCTCCCGATGGAGGTTCTCCAGCAGCGCGTTGCGCAGCAAGGCCTCATCCGGGGTGTCCTTGATGATCGCCGGCACGGTGGCAAGGCCGGCCGCCCGGCAGGCCCGCAGGCGGCGCTCGCCCATCACCAGTTCGTAGCGACCGGGAGTCGTCTCACGCACGACAATGGGCTGCAGGACCCCGATCTCGCGCACCGAAGCGACCAACTCCGCCAGTGCGCCCTCGTCGAAGACGGTCCGTGGCTGCTTGGGGTTCGCCGAAATGTCGTGCACCGGAAGCTCCCGGTATCGCACCGTTGCGGCTGCCGATCCCTCCTGAGCTTCCGGGTGAGCGCTGCTCTGCGGGATAAGCGCGCCCAGCCCCCTGCCCAGCCCACCTCGGCGGCCGGTCATGTTCCGCTCCCGGCCGCGGCACCCCGGAATGCGATCTCCTGGGCCGCTTGAAAGTAGCTGACGGCGCCGCGTGAGCCGGGGTCATAGGTCATGACCGACTGACCGTACCCCGGCGCTTCCGACACCCGGACGCTGCGCGGCACCAGCGTGTCCAGTACCAGTTCGCCGAAATGCTGCCGCACCTCGGCCGCCACCTGGTCGGCGAGCCGGGTTCGGGCGTCGTACATGGTGAGCAGAATGGTGGACACACGCAGCCGGTCGTTCAGGTGCGCACGGACCATCTCGACGCTGCGGACGAGCTGGCCCAGCCCCTCGAGGGCGTAGTACTCGCACTGGATGGGGATGAGCACCTCTTCCGCCGCCACGAGTGCGTTAACGGTGAGCAGGCCCAGCGAGGGTGGGCAATCGATCAGCACGTAATCGATCTCGGAGCTCTCGGCGGCGATCGCCTTTGCCAGCCGGCTCTCCCGGGCGACGACAGACACCAGTTCAATCTCAGCGCCGGCCAAGTCGATGGTCGCCGGCACACACATCAGCCCCGAGATCGCCTCCACTGGGGCTACCACATCGGCCAGCCGAGCACCCTCGATCAAGACGTCGTACACAGACGGCACGCCGACCTGGTGATCGACGCCCAGAGCAGTCGAGGCATTGCCTTGCGGATCCAGGTCCACTACCAGGACGCGCGAGCCATGCAGGGCCAGCGCAGCCGCCACATTGACGGTGGTGGTGGTTTTGCCCACGCCGCCCTTCTGGTTGGCAACGCAGATGACTCGCCGGCGGCTCGGTCGGGGGAGCGGGCGATCTTCGGAAGGGTTGAGTACGCTGAGCGCCCGACTCGCCTCAGCTGCGATCGGCGGTAGGTCAGCCTGCCGATCCGGCCGGATCCCCGCAGTTTCACGTGAAACGCGCGCAGATTCGAGGGCTGTGCGCATTCGGCCGATGGGATCGTCGCCGCCGCCGGCGGCAGCGACCGGCTGAGCCGCCTCCGGCGGGGAGGCGGGTCCCGCGCCGCCTGTCGCGACGTCCACCCCCGGTGGGGAAGTGACTCCCGCGCCGTGTGCCGCCACCGCGTCCGCCTCCGGCCGAGATGCGGGCTGCGCCGCCCCCGCGACAGGCGTTGTTTCACGTGGGACATCTCCTGGCCAGCCGAGCAGGGAAGCCGAGCCGTCGGCGCACGGGGCCCCCGTTTCCGTCGCAACCCTTGGCCACCCCAGGCCGGTTTCGGCGGCCGTCGGATCCTCGGTCATCCCACCTCCTCGCCTCAATGTCCTAGAGACCCTCGCAGAATCTCGACCACAATGGCTGGAGGATCCACAACCCCTACCCCGCAGCGCCGAATTCGGCAGTGTCGGCCGCCGGCCGAGTGAATGACTGCCGCAGCATGGGACAACTCGGTCGCCGCTGTGGCTCCCTTCATCGCGAGCACTCGGCCCCCGACCCGGATCAGCGGCAGACACCAGCCCACCAGCGGGTCCAGCTTCGCTACGGCCCTGGAGACCGCAACGTCCGCGCCCGGCCGGCGCGGCCCATCCTCTGCCCGGCCCCTGCGTACTTCGACCTGGGCCATGCCCAGTCGCTGCACGACCTCCACCAGGAATGCACAACGCCGAGCCATCGGCTCCAGTAAGACCATAGAGAGGTCCGGCCGGGCGAGAGCCAAGGCCACTCCGGGCAGGCCGGCGCCGCTGCCGACGTCGATCGCCCGGGCGCCGGGAGCGATGATCTCGGCTACCACCGCGCAGTTGAGCAGGTGGCGCTCCCATAGCCGGGGCACCTCCTGGGGACCGAGCAGTCCCCGCTCGACGCCGTCGGTCGCCAGCAAGCGGGCAAACTCCACCGCCATCGCGAGTCGGGGGCCGAAGACGGCTGCGGCGCTCGGCGGCGGCACCGGGGCGGCTCCGGGCGCACTAATCGGCGTTGCGCCGGCGGGTCGGTTCACGACTCGGCGCGTTGTCGGCTCGCCGAGCACCGAGCCCGCGGTTCAGCCGGCCGGAAGGACAATGACTCGCCGGTCCGGCTCCTCGCCCTCGGACTCACTGGACACTCCGGCAATCGCAGCGATGGCATCGTGAATGACCTTGCGCTCGAAGGGGTTCATCGGGTCCAGCGCCACCCGATCACCGTGGGACCTGACCTGCTCGGCCGCGTTCTTGCCCACCGCCACCAGTTCCTGCCTGCGGCGGGCTCGGTAGCCGCCGATATCGAGCATCAGCCGGCTCCGCGCCCCGGTTTGCCGAAGCACCGCCAATCGGGTCAACTCCTGCAGCGCGTCCAGGGTCACGCCGCGCGGGCCGACCAAGGCGCTGAGATCTGCTCCCACAATTGCCACCGCCGCACGGTCGGCCTCCACATCCATGTCGATATCTCCGTCGAAGTCCACGATGTCGAGAAACTGCTCGAGATAGTCCCCAGCGATGTCGCCCTCTCGAACCAGAAGCTCGGCAAGAGGTGCGGCGCCGGCGCTATCCCCCACCTCGCCTGCAACTTGTAGATCGCCCGTCCGTGGGGCCACGGGCTCCGCTGGGTGTGCCTGGGCCTGTCGCTCTGATGGGCCATCGGGGCCGGGGACCTCAGGAGGCAGCGCGGTGACCGCGTCGGGTCCGGTATGCGGTGAAGTCACGGGGTTGCTCCAGGTTCGGGGGTCAACGCCGGCCGCCCTTGCGGCTCTTGGCGCGGTTGGTCGAGGGCCGGGCGACGGACTTGGGCGAGTTCCCAGGAGGGTTGGCAGCTGCCGTCGCGCCGGCCGGCTCGGCGGGTGGGGCCGCCGGCGCCCCCGCCGGCGACGATTCCCCGGCTGTGCCGGCCGGCGTCCCGCGGGTCGGCGCGGCCCCATTGCCGGCGGTGCCCGGCACTGTCGGCTTCGTCGCGGGTCGGCCCGGCGGCTTCTTGCGGGTCTGCGGCCGGACGCCGGGCGGCGGCGCAAGGGCCCTGACGTCCGCCGCCGGCACCTTAGGGTCCGCGGCCCCCGGGACCCCGGGCGGCGGCATCCGCCGGAGCACGTAGAACTGCTGACCCATCGACCACAGGTTGGTCGTACACCAGTAGAGAACAACGCCCAACGGGAACAGCGAGCCGGAGATCAGCAGCGACGCGGGGATCCCGTACAGCATGAGTCGCTGGATCATCTGCTGCTGAGAATCCGCCGCTGCGCCGCTGGCTGCCTGCTTGGCCATCAACTGGCGTTGGGTGATGTACGTGGTGACCACCATGATCGCGATCAGCACGACCGCGACGACCTTGACGTTTGTTGCCGAGGCTCCGAGCTTGTCCAGGGTCTTGGTGGACGAGGACAGGTGTGCGGAAATCGGCGCACCGAAGATCTTGGCCTTGGTTGCGCTGTGGAATTGGTGCGCGGTCCACGTGTACAGCGTGGGATCGCGGTGCTTGGTCGGATCCAGGCGCTTGAGAACGTGGTAGAGCGACAGGAACACCGGCGCCTGCAGGAAGATGGGCAAGCAGCCAGCAACCGGGTTGGCGCCGTTTTCCTTGTACAGCGCCATCATCTCGCGTTGCAGGGTTTCCTTGTCCCCCTTGTGTTTTGCCTGCAGTGCCTTCAGCTTCGGCTGCAGTTCCTGCATCTTGCGCTGAGAGTGGATCTGCTTGACGAACAGCGGGAACAGCACCAGGCGGATGGTGATGACCAAGAAGATGATCGACAGGACCCACGAGAGGTCGGCGTCCTGCCCGAACGCCAGCGCCCACAGGTCGTGCCACCGCAGCAGCACCCACGAGATCGCGGTGTAGAGAAAGTTCAGGTTCACCGATCAGCTCCTGGAGGCGTTGCTGATGACACTACGACCCGCGCCGTCGTGCGGCTCGGCCGGCGTGGCGGCACCGGGTCGTACCCGCCGGCATTGAAGGGATGACACCGCAGCACTCGCCACAGCGCGAGTGGCATGCCGATCATCACGCCGTGCCGGCGTAGGGCCTCCAAGGCGTACGCACTGCAGGTGGGAGCGAACCGGCAGCGGGCCGGCAGAGCGGGACTGAGCCATCGCCGGTACGCAACGATCGGAGCCGCCAGCAGGCGCGACGGCAGCGCGCCGCGATCGGTCATGTCATGACCTGGTGCCGGCAAGCCGGCGCAGGGCGGCATCAAGATCGAGACCGAGAGCGGCTGAGTCGGCCGCTGCTGCCGGCGGGAGGGCCCGAACCACTAATCGGGCGCCTTCCGGAAGTTGGGCAAGCCGGTTCGCCATCAGGTGCCGTAGCCGGCGCGAGACCCGGTTGCGAAGAACGGCACCGCCGACCGTCCGGCCGACCACGAAACCCACCCGCGCGGGTTTCCGCGGGCTACCGTCCCGCTCGGCCGGCGGCAGCAGCGAGACGACAAGCGTGGGACGACCAGCGCGGCGGCCGGCGCGGAGAGTTGCGGTGAAGTCCGCGGGGCGCCGGAGCCGGGCAGCCGCGGGCAGCACGAGGACGGCCCCGGTCAGGCGGACAGCCGCGTACGGCCCTTGAAGCGCCGGGCAGCGAGAACGGCCCGGCCGGCTCGGGTGCGCATGCGCAGTCGGAAGCCGTGCGTCTTGGCGCGACGCCGATTGTTGGGCTGGAAGGTGCGCTTGCTCACGGCTGTCTTTCGGTTAGATGGCGTGGTCGCGCCTCGGCGGAGATGAATGGATCAGCCGCCGGCCAGGTCGCGCCGGCGTTGGTTGGTTCACCCGAGCCCATAGGCGGCCCCAGCGTACGTTTCGCCCCGGCGCGTGGTCAACCGTAGGTGGCCCGGTCGCCCGCGGCCCGGGACCCCGCTGGGACCAGGTTGTGGACAACGCTTGTCGGCCGGCCCGCCACGCTGTTAGTTTCGGTGCTCACCGGTCCTTCCCCAGTTCCGCCGACCGGCCGCGGGATGCGGCACTGCCGTCCGATCCGCGGTCGCCATATGTACCGATGTCCGTCCGAGTCCACACCCTCGATGCACAGGTTGTGGACAGACGTGTGGACACTCGGTGGGCAGAACGAGGAGGCAGGCTGTGCCAGCCGAGACCGAGGATCGAGCCGACCTGCGGGTCGTGTGGCAACGGACTCTGGAAAGCCTGACCGACAGCGCAGTCAGCCCGCAGCAGCGGGCGTTCATTCGGCTGACCTACCCGTTAGGACTGGTTGAGGACACCGTGCTCCTGGCCGCGCCGAACGAGTTCGCCAAAGATGTGCTCGAGACGAAGCTCCGATCGATGATCAGCACCGCGTTGTCGAGCCAGTTGGGCCGCGATATCCGGCTGGCCATCACCGTGGAGTCCACCGACCCAGCCGCTCAGCGGGGAGGGCCGAAGTCGACCCCGGGCGAGGCCGATGACCGGCCGGCCGAAGACCCGCCGCTGCGGGTCGACCACTTCCAGCCTGAACGCCGCAGCAGCCACCGGGTGGCGGAGTCGTCGCGCCTGAACCCAAAGTACGTTTTCGAGACATTCGTCATCGGGTCCAGCAACCGGTTTGCCCACGCGGCGGCGGTGGCGGTGGCCGAGGCGCCGGCGAAGGCGTACAACCCCCTCTTCATCTACGGCGAGTCGGGCCTGGGTAAGACTCACCTCCTGCACGCGATCGGGCACTACGCCCGAAGCCTGTTCACCGCCCTGCGGGTTCGTTATGTCAGTTCTGAGGAGTTCACGAACGACTTCATCAACTCGCTGCGTGACGACAAGGCCTCGGTCTTTCAGCGTCGCTACCGCGATGTTGACGTCCTGTTGGTGGATGACATTCAGTTCCTGGAGAACAAGGAGCGCACGCAGGAAGAGTTCTTCCATACCTTCAACACACTGCACAACGCGAACAAGCAGATCGTCATCAGTTCGGACCGGCCACCCAAGCAGCTCTCCACCCTGGAGGACCGGCTCCGGACACGCTTCGAGTGGGGCCTGATCACCGACATCCAACCGCCGGATCTCGAGACCCGCATTGCGATCCTGCGCAAGAAGGCCGTCTCCGAAAGGCTGGCGGCGCCGCCCGAAGTGCTGGAGTTCATCGCCAGCAAGATCCAGAGCAACATCCGCGAGCTTGAGGGCGCGCTGATCCGGGTCACCGCTTTTGCCAGCCTCAACCGGCAAACCGTGGATCTCGCCCTGGCCGAGGTGGTGCTCAAAGACCTCATCCCGGACGCCAGTGGCCCGCAGATCACCTCAGCCACGATCATGGCAGCCACGGCCGAGTACTTTTCCATGTCGCTGGAGGACCTCTGCGGCAGTTCCCGCAGCCGGGTGCTGGTCAACGCGCGGCAGATCGCCATGTATCTGTGCCGGGAACTGACCGATCTGTCGCTACCAAAGATCGGGCAAACCTTCGGCGGTCGGGATCACACGACCGTGATGCATGCGGACCGCAAGATCCGGTCACTGATGGCGGAGCGGCGCTCGATCTACAACCAGGTGACCGAATTGACCAACCGGATCAAACTGCGCTCCCGGTCCTAGCGAGTGGTCTCCCCCGATTTCTACACAACTTGGGGATAAGGCTGTTGAAATGTCCGAAGTCCGTGGACCGGGAGGCCGGAGGTGGAGTGTTAGCCACATGCGTTGGGACTGTCGGCCCCGTCGCGCACAGTCGAGTGCACAGCCCTCCGCTCGCCCGACCAGCACACCTGCCGGTTGTGCACAGCGTGCACAGGGCCTAGTACGACGATGAGCAGTTCAATGCAGAGAGAAAGCCCAACGCAGTTGGGGTTGTGCGCAGCGGGAACGCTGGACCGGACTGGAGGACGCCCATGAAGTTCCGGGTCGAGCGGGAGGCCCTCGCGGACGCGGTGGCGTGGACCGCGCGAAGCCTGCCCAACCGTCCGCCGGTGCCCGTACTGGCCGGCGTGCTACTCGAGGTGACCGACCACCGATTGTCGGTCTCGGGCTTCGACTACGAGGTGTCCACTCACGTGGGGCTCGACGTCGACGCCGAGTCCGGCGGCCGCACGCTGGTCAGCGGCCGGCTGCTGGCCGAAATCACCCGCGCGCTGCCGGCGCACCCGATCCAGTTCGAAGTCGTCGGCCCGCGGGTGGAGCTGACCTGCGGAACTGCCCGATTCACGCTGCCCGTGATGCCGGTGGAGGACTACCCATCTCTGCCGGCGATGCCGACCACAGCCGGGGCGCTGGAGAGCGACGTGTTCGACGCTGCGGTACGCCAGGTAGCGGTCGCCGCCGGCCGGGACGACACCCTGCCGGTGCTTACCGGGGTGCGGTTCGAGTTCGAAGGCGAACGACTGACCATGGCGGCCACCGATCGCTATCGACTGGCCGTACGCGAGCTGTCCTGGCGGCCCGGCCGGACCGACCTCAGTACCACTGCCCTGGTCCCGGCCCGGACTCTGGCCGACACGGCCAAGAGCATGGCCTCCGGCGCCGAGGTGACTCTCGCGCTGGCCACCGGCGGCTCCGGCGAGGGGATGATCGGCTTTGCCGGCGCCGGCCGGCGGGCGACCACCAGGCTGCTGGACGGCGAGTTCCCGAAGTACCGCTCGCTGCTGCCGAGCGAGCACGCATCGATCGCCCAGGTAGCCACCGGACCGCTGGTCGAGGCGGTGAAGCGGGTCGCGCTGGTGGCCGAGCGGAACACGCCGGTGCGGTTGCGGTTCACCTCCGGTGAGCTCGTTCTCGAGGCCGGCGGAGCTGATGAGGCGCAGGCTTCGGAGTCGCTTGATGCCGACTTCGAGGGTGAGGGGCTGACGATCGCGTTCAACCCCGCCTTCCTGCTCGACGGGCTGAACGCGATCGGCTCCGACACCGCCCGGCTCGGGTTCACCGCGGCGACCAAGCCGGCGGTGATCACCGGTAAGGAGGGCGGCAGCGATTACCGCTACCTGCTGATGCCGGTCCGGCTGTCCAGCTGATCTAGTCGATCCGGTCGCTGTTGAAGTGACGCCCAGCGGGCAGATGAGCGAGCAGAGCCACACGGCGGACGACAGGTGGGAGGACGCATCGTGGAGATCGGCCTGATCGGGCTGGGCAAGATGGGCGGCAACATGCGCGAGCGGCTGCGCCGGGCCGGGCACACCGTGGTCGGTTACGACCGGTCGCCGGACCTCACCGATGTGGACAGCCTCAAGGCCTTGGTGGATGCGTTGCCGGCGCCGCGTGCCGTCTGGGTCATGGTGCCCGCCGGTGAGGCCACCAGGGCGACGATCACCGAGTTGGCCGACCTGCTCGACGCCGGAGACGTCGTCGTCGACGGCGGCAACAGCCGCTACACCGACGACCGGGACCACGCCGCCCAACTGGCCGAGAAGGGCATCGGTTTCGTCGACTGCGGAGTCAGCGGCGGCGTATGGGGCCTCACCGAGGGGTACGCGCTGATGTGCGGCGGCGACGACGAGCATGTCGCCCAGGTGCAGCCGGTCTTCGACTCGCTGAAGCCCGAAGGCGACTTCGGCTACGTGCACGCCGGCCCGGTCGGCGCCGGCCACTTCGCCAAGATGGTGCACAACGGGATCGAGTACGGCCTGATGCAGGCGTACGCCGAGGGGTACGAGCTGCTCACCGCGACCCATGTCGTGACCAACGTGCCCGAGGTGTTCAGAAGCTGGGAGCGCGGCACGGTCATCCGGTCCTGGCTGCTCGACCTGCTGATCAGGGCCCTGGACGTCGACGACGACCTGTCGGAGCTGCGCGGTTATGCCGAGGACTCCGGTGAAGGCCGGTGGACCGTCCAGGCGGCGATCGACAACGCCGTGCCGATGCCGGTGATCACCGCAGCATTGTTTGCCCGGTTCAGCTCACGTCAGACCGACTCGCCGGCGATGAAGGTCGTGGCCGCACTGCGCAACCAGTTCGGTGGGCACGCGGTCACCTCGATCAAGGGCTCGACCGACAAGGACATCGAGTCAGGCCTTCCGGCTGCGTCCGTGGCAGACCCGCCAACGGGCGCAGGACGTGAGCAGCCGCCCGGCGCCCGCTGACGTGCGCGTCCGGCACCTCTCACTCACCGACTTTCGCAGCTACCCCACCGCCGAGGTCGACCTCGAGCCGGGCACCACGGTGCTGGTCGGTGCGAACGGGCAGGGCAAGACCAACCTGGTCGAGGCGATCGGCTATATCTCCACGCTGAGCAGCCACCGGGTCGCCACGGACGCCCCGCTGGTACGCACCGGAGCCGAGCGCGCGACCGTCCGCGCGGCGGTCGTCCGAGACGGTCGTGAACTGCTGGTCGAGATCGAAATCTGCCCCGGTCGGGCCAACCGGGCGCGGCTGGGGCGCGCGTCGGTGCCGCGCGCACGTGACGTGTTAGGCGCTCTGCGGACGGTGCTGTTCGCCCCCGAGGATCTCGCGCTGGTCAAGGGTGACCCGGGCGAACGCCGGCGGTTCCTCGATGAGCTTCTGGTGGCGCGTGCCCCTCGATACGCCGGCGTACGGGTTGACTACGAACGCGTGCTGCGGCAACGCAACGCCCTGCTCAAGACCGCCGGCGGTGCCCGCCGAGCCGGTGGCGCCGGCGACCTGCGCACGCTCGACGTGTGGGACGGCCATCTGGCTCGGCACGGCGCCGAGTTGCTGGCTGGTCGCCTCGACCTGGTCGAGTCGCTCCGGCCCTTGGTGGACAAGGCCTACGACGCGGTATCGCATGGCACCGGCCCGGCGACGATCGATTACCGCAGCTCGGTCGGGGACGGTGTTGACCCGACGACCGACCGGGACGACTTGGCGGCCCTTCTCCTCACCGAACTCACCCGATTGCGCAGCCAGGAGGTCGACCGGGGCATCTCGCTCGTCGGCCCGCACCGCGACGATCTCCAGCTGTCTCTTGGCCCCTCGGTTGCCCGCGGCTTCGCCAGTCATGGCGAGTCCTGGTCGTACGCGCTGGCGTTGCGACTGGCCTCCTATGACCTGTTGTGCTCCGACGGCGGCGAGCCGGTCCTGATCCTGGACGACGTGTTCGCCGAGCTCGATACCGGCCGCCGCGAGCGGTTGGCCGGGTTGGTGGGCACCGCCGAGCAATTACTGGTGACCGCGGCGGTCCCCGCGGACGTGCCGGCCGTGCTCCAGGGTGCCCGTTTCGAGGTCACCGGGGGACAGGTGCGGCGTGCCGGGTGACAGTGTGCCGGGTGCGAGCGCGCCGGATGACAG
>JALZAK010000139.1 GCA_030948385.1 Actinomycetota bacterium | reverse complement strand
GCCCGGGCCTCCGCGGCGCGCAGCACGGTCAGTGCGGCGGCCGGCGTTGCCGGCGCGAACGCTGGCCCCTCCGATGCCGACCGATCGGGCGCGCCCAGGACGCCGCGGAGCGCGTCCAGATGCGCCGCGTGATCGGCCCGAACGACTCCCACCCGGGCCAGCAGCTGCGGGTACCGGGCAAGCACGTCGTCGTACTGCTTGAGCAGTGCGCGCTCGGCAAGAACAAGCGGGAGCAGCGGATCGGCCAGTGGCCGGAACGCGCGCGGGCTCGGGTGCGCCGTTGGCCGGTCGGACAGGCGGCAACCGGCCAGCCCGAGGGCCGCGAGCGCCTGCACGGCGCCGCCCAGCATCTGCCGACGGGTCATCACCACGACCTGGAGCCTAAACAGCGCCGGCCGCCCCCTCTCGCAAAGGGCGACCGGCGCTGCGGCTTGTGCTGGCTAGCTGCTGCTGTCAGGTCACCTTGACGGTGCCCTTCATGTACTGATGAATCGTGCAAATGTAGTCGTAAGTCCCCGGCTTGCTGAATGTGAACGAGTACGACTTGTCCTTGCCCAAGTTCTTGGAGTCGAAGGACTTGTCTGACGCGGTGACCGTGTGATCGGTACTGTCGCTATTTGTCCAGGTCACCACGGTGCCGGCCTTCACCGCGATGTTTTCGGGCACGAACTTGAAGTTCTTGATCTGGACCCTGTTCGTGGTCTTGGCAGCGCTTTTTCCCTTGCTGCTGCCGCCGCCGACGCCGCCGCCGGAGCAGCCGGTGAGGGCCAGTCCAGCGACGGCGATTGCGGCGGCCAGCCGCAACCCCCTACTTGACGCCGGCATCGGTGTCCGGCCGGGCCAGGTCGAGCGGCACGAAGGTGTCCGGCACCGGGTACTGGCCGAGCACGAAGTTCAGGATCGCCGCATGTTGGCGCTCCACCGGAGCGATGGTGGCCACCGCGGCCAGCCCGTCCGGGCTCATCATGGTGCTCATTTGCTTGATGTAGGTCTCCGCTGCGGTGTTCTCGAGCAGCAACGCCAGCTTGGCCAGGTCGGGTAGCGACTTGACCTTGCCGTAGGCGGCCAGAACCGGAGCCTTCAGCGCCGGGTCGGGATCCTTGAAGGCCGTGCCACCGGCGTTCGTCAGCGCCGAGTTGAACGCCTGCGCGTGGTCCTGGTGCTGCTTCATCGCCGTGGTGACGAAGGTGGCGATCGCCGGCGGCACCTTGCCGAGCTTGCCCTTGCCGGCGTCGGACAGCGCGGTCATGTACGCGAAGACGGCCAGGTTCTCCAGGCCCGCGTTGGTGGCCAGGGCGGCGTTGTCCTTCCCGCCACCGCCGCTGCTCGAGGAGCTCGGTGCCGGGCTCGAGTTTCCGTTGCCCGACGTGGTCTTCTTGCTGCTGCTGCACGCCGCGAGCACCAGGCCGCCGGCGACGACACCGCCGCCCATCAGGAACGTGCGCCGGCTGGCCGGCGCAGCGTGGCGTACCGAGGCGCCGAACTCGGCCAGCGCCTCACGCATCTTGGGGAAGCTCTGCTCGTGCATGTCGACGAGGTCCGCCGTCATGGTGTTGAGCTCACCCTCGGTGATGTGCATGTCGTTGGAGTCGGTCATGCCACTGCCCCTTCTTCGGCCGGGCTGGCCAGGTCGGTCTTCTTGAACCCCTCCGGGAAGCCCACCGAGCCGGCCGCCGCTGGCAACTTGGCCAGGTTCGGGGGCAGCTTGATCTCGGCAGCCAGGCCGCCGGCGAGCAGCGCCTTCACAGCCAGCAGCGTGGCCAGGTGCTGGGCCTCGACGCCGACGATCGTGCCGAACAGCAGGCGGACCTGCGGGTCGGTGACGGTCTGGATGTCCTTGACGTAGGTGGAGGTTGCCACGTCCTCAAGCGTCGCGGCCAGCGCCACGACATCGGCCGGCCCACCGGCCTTGAGCTTGGGGATCATGCCCATCACCACGGGCAGGTACTTCGGGTTGGGCTTGGTCTGCTCCTTGCCGCCGAGATCCTTGACCTTGGCGTTGAACGCCGCGCCGTGCTCGGTGTGCTGCTTCATGGTGGTCATGGCGAAGGCCTTCACCACCGGGTTGCCGTTCTTGATGTACGGCAGGGTCAGCGCGGTCATGTACGTCGCGACCGCGAGGTTCTCCAGCGACGCCGCCGTCTGCATGGCCTGTACGTCGCTATTGGCCGCTGCGAAGGCTGGTACGGCCGACGCGGCGATCAGCGCCGCGCCGAAGCCGGCGGTGGCCAGTCCCGCGGTTGCGACCTTGCGGGTGATGTCGCGCCGGTGCTCGGCATTTTCCTGCGCCAGGTGGCGGTATTCCGCCGTCGCGCGGCGCTCCTGGCCCAGCTCCACGATGTTGTCGAGCGGTTCCCTGGCCTGCCTCATGGCGTCGACCTGGAGGTCTTCAGACTCTTCGATGAGCTCGAGCAGCCTCTTGTCATCGATGCGGTGTTCCACGAGACCCCCTCTGGGATCAGTGTCGCGATCCGGCCGGATGCCGTGCTCGCATGTACCGGGTCATTCGCCGCCGGGCGGCCGGGCGGATTGCCCGGCCCGCAGCGGCTACCCTGAGGACGGACCGGACAACTGCACAGCGATCGCGGAGGTGGCCCGATGAGCAGCCGGACGCCGACCGCCGAGGTCGCCCGGATCACCGCGGTGCTCCAGCCGGTCGTCGCGGCTTTCGGCTGTGACCTCGAAGAGGTCGCGGTCAGCTCTGTCGGCCGCAGCACGCTCGTCCGGCTCGTGGTGGACGGGGATGGCGGCGTGTCGTTGGACCTGATCGCCGACCTCAGCCGCGCCGCCTCGTCCGCGCTGGACGACGCCGAGGCCGGCGGTGCCTTCGCAGCCGTCTCCTACACCCTCGAGGTCTCCTCGCCGGGGGTCGATCGGCCGCTGCGGCAGCCGCGACACTGGCGGCGCGCCGTCGGCAGGTTGGTGCGCACCCGAGTGGACGGTGCCGCACTAGAGGGACGCATCGTCTCCGCCGACGAAGCTGGCGTCGTTCTGGACGTCGCCGGCTCATCGCAGCAGGTCGCCTACAGCGCGCTCGGTCGCGGCAGCGTCCAGGTGGAGTTCAGCCGGCCGGCGGAGGGTGGCTCGTGAACATCGACATGAACGCGCTGCGGGCCATCGAGCGCGAGCGCGACATCGATCTCGGCACGATCGTCGAGGCGATCGAGTCGGCCCTGCTTACGGCGTACAAGCACACCGGCGGTGAGCCGCATGCCCGGGTGGAGATCGACCGCAAGACCGGCTCGGCGACGGTGTGGGCGCAGGAGGTTGCCGAGGAGGGTGGCGTGCTCCGCGAGTGGGACGACACGCCTGGAGACTTTGGCCGGATCGCCACCATGACCGCGAAGCAGGTCATCTTGCAGCGGCTGCGCGACGCCGAGCACGAGGTGACCTTCGGGGAGTACTCCGGCCGCGAGGGCGACATCGTCGCCGGGATCATCCAGCAGCACGAGGGCCGGGCCGAGCGCGGAATCGTGCTGGTGAATCTCGGCAAGGTCGAGGCCACCCTGCCCCACGGAGAGCAGGTGCCGGGTGAGGTCTACGACCACGGCACCCGGATCAAGTGCTACGTGCTGACGGTGACCAAGGGCTTCCGCGGCCCGCAGATCACGCTGTCGCGCACGCATCCCAACCTGGTCCGCAAGCTGTTCGCGCTGGAAGTCCCCGAGATTGCCGACGGAACCGTCGAGATCGTCGCGGTCGCCCGGGAGGCCGGCCACCGGTCCAAGATCGCCGTACGTTCGCGGGTGTCCGGAGTCAACGCCAAGGGCGCTTGCATCGGGCCGCTGGGCGCCCGGGTGCGCAACGTGATGTCGGAATTGCACGGCGAAAAGATCGACATCATCGATCACGCCGACGATCCGGCGGAGTTCGTGGGTAACGCCCTGTCGCCGGCCCGCGCGCTGCGGGTGGACGTCGTCGACGCGGAGGCTCGGGCGGCCCGGGTGACGGTCCCGGACTACCAACTGTCCTTGGCCATCGGCAAGGAGGGGCAGAACGCTCGGCTCGCGGCCCGGCTGACCGGCTGGCGGATCGACATCCACGGCGACGGCGGGGACGGCGCCGCCGGGTCCGACGGGGTCGCCGGCCGGCCGGCCGGTTTCGCCGCTGAGCCGGCCGAGGCGGACGCGGACGCGGCAATTGACCCCCGGGCGCGGTAGGCTGATCAATGGCGCGCCGAACGGCCCCGGTCCGCATGTGTGTGGGCTGCCGGGAACGGGCGGCGGCTGCCGAGTTGTTGCGCGTGGTCGCGGAGCCGGCCGGCTCTGGTTTCAGAGCCGTCCCGGACCCCGCTCGCAGACTGCCCGGTCGGGGTGCGTCCCTGCACCCGGACTCCCGCTGCCTGGCCCTCGCGCAGCGGCGCGGGGGCCTGGTACACGCGCTGCGTGTTGCCGGACCTTTGGACGTTGCCGAACTGCGGGAGCATCTCGCCCAGCGGTGACGAGTGGGACTGCGGATCTGGAAAGGCGGGCACCCGCCCGCACGGCGTCGCGAAAGCAGGTCGCAACCGATGAGCAGTCGATGAAGTTCTCCCGATGAGCAGACTCCCTAGCTAGCAGGAGTGCGAGCGGACCCGCCGCCCGGCTCCGGACGAGGAGACCAGTGGCAGGCAAGGCCCGTGTTCATGAGCTGGCCAAAGAGCTTGGCGTCCCCAGCAAGGACGTGATGAGCAAGCTCAAGGAGCTCGGCGAGTTCGTCAAGTCCGCGTCGTCGACGGTGGAAGCACCCGTCGCGCGCAAGCTCAAGGAAGCGTTCCCCGGCCAGTCCGCCCCGGCCGCCGGGGTTGCCAAGGCGGCCCGGCCAGCCGCGAAGAAGGCCGCCGGGAAGCCCGCCGATGTCTCCGTGGCCCCGGCGCAGTCCACCGCAGCGCCGCTTGAGGCTGTGCCGGCGCCGGCCCGCCCCGCCGCCGTGGCCGGGCTCGAACCC
>JALZAK010000136.1 GCA_030948385.1 Actinomycetota bacterium | reverse complement strand
CATCCTGGGGCTGGAGTAGGTCCCAAGGGTTGGGCTGTTCGCCCATTAAAGCGGTACGCGAGCTGGGTTTAGAACGTCGTGAGACAGTTCGGTCCCTATCCGCCGCGCGCGCAGGAGACTTGAGAAGAGCTGTCCCTAGTACGAGAGGACCGGGACGGACGAACCTCTGGTGTGCCAGTTGTCGTGCCAACGGCACTGCTGGTTAGCTACGTTCGGCAGGGATAACCGCTGAAAGCATCTAAGCGGGAAGCTCGCTTCGAGATGAGGTCTCCCACAGGGTTAACCTGGTAAGGCCCCCGACTAGACCATCGGGTTGATAGGCCGGAAGTGGAAGTGCGGACTAACGACGCATGCAGCTGACCGGTACTAATAGGCCGAGGGCTTGACCACACATGCTACGCGTCCACTGTGCGGCTTTCGAGGTACGGTCACCAGACCGATATCTCCATAGAGTTTCGGCGGTCATAGCGAGAGGGAAACGCCCGGTCCCATTCCGAACCCGGAAGCTAAGCCTTTCAGCGCCGATGGTACTGCGCGGGCGACTGCGTGGGAGAGTAGGACACCGCCGGACACATCTTGCTGAGGAGGGCCACGCGTAGTGGCCCTCCTCAGCCATTTACCGACTTCTGGAGGCCGCCCATGGTCGCTGGGGACACTCGCGCCGGCGATTCCCAGCCGCGGGCCCAGGGTCGACGGCCGACCGGGGAGCGGGCGACTTCGGGGAAGGCCCGTGACCGGCCCCGTCCGACCGCCCGCGCCGGCGAGCAACGCATGCGCGACCTCCGCCAGATCCAGCCGCCCGCGGGCGCCGACCCCCGGGCACTGGACGCGGACGTCCGCGGTGCGCTGCGGCCGCTGGGCCCAGCCATCGCGGATCGGGTGGCCGCCCACCTCGTCGCCGCCGGCGAACTGCTCGACCGGGACCCGGCTGCTGCGCTGGAGCAGGCGCGGGTAGCCCGCGCCTTCGCCGCGCGCATCGGCGTCGTACGCGAGGCTGTCGGGCTCGCCGCCTATGCCGCGGCTGCGTGGGCTGAAGCCCTGGCCGAGTTGCGGGCCGAGCGCCGGCTGACCGGTTCGGTCACTCACCTGCCGGTGATGGCCGACTGTGAACGGGGGCTCGGCCGGCCGCAGCGAGCACTGGAACTGGCGCAGTCTGCAGACGTGCGGGACCTCGACGAGCCGGGCCGTATCGAGATGCTGATCGTTGCGTCGGGGGCGCGCCGGGATCTCGGTCAGCCTGCTGCCGCTGTGGTGTCACTTCAGGCGGCCCTCGGTGACCGAGATCACCCGCAGCCCTGGTCGGCTCGGCTGTGGTACGCCTACGCCGACGCGCTGCTCGCGGCCGGCCGCCAGGCAGAGGCCGTCGAGTGGTTTGCGGCGGTCGCCGAGATCGACTACGGGGACACCGATGCCGAGGAGAGGTTGCTGACGCTGGAGCCCAACTCCCCGGGACCGTGATCCTCCGGAAGGTCCGAGATCCTCGTCTCGTCACGATCCGCCGCGGTGGGACTCTCAACGATTCCGATCACCATCTCCTCGCTCTGTGGGCGGCAGCTTGCGCAGAGCACGTCCTTGACCTGTTCGAGTCGGCACGCCCCGATGACCCACGACCGGCTGAGGCGGTCGAGCAAGCCCGCCGCTGGGCCCGGGGCGAGGTCACGATGATGCAGGCTCGCGCCGCGGGCGGCCATGCAATGGGCGCGGCCCGAGACCTGCGTGGAGCAGCACGGCATGCCGCCTACGCCGCGGGGCAGGCCGCGGCCGTGGCGCACGTCGCTGCGCACCAGCTGGGCGCTGCGGCCTACGCGATCAAGGCAGCCCGTGCTGCCGCGCCGGAAGGCGAGGACGAGGCCGCCGGTCGATCCGAGTGCCGGTGGCAGCGTGACCAACTCCCGCAGGCGATCCGCGAGCTCGTACTTGACGACCAGCGGCTGCGGAACGACATCTGTTGGTCAGTCTTTGACTGCTGAGCGCCGCGGATCACGCACACCGCTCCATACGGTTCTCCACAGATGTCGCCGGCACCGCCCCGCCGACCTCTGGTACGGAGAACATTGCTCCTGAATTGGAGGAGCACATGACAAGGCAGGAAAGCTCAGTGCACGTCAATTCGGTTCACCTGGTCGGACGTCTGGCCAGTGTCCCCGAAGCCAGGTCGATGCCCAGCGGCGATGCGGCTGTCGTATGGCGGGTCGTAGTCGATCGTGCCGCCGGCCCGGCCAGCCGACCTCCCGCTGGGAGCCGGGTGGACACCCTGGCCTGCATCGCATGGGCGGCCGGCGCACGGCGCGCCGCCCTGCGTTGGCAGATCGGTGATGTCGTCGAGATCGACGGCGCATTGCGCCGGCGGTTCTGGCGATCGGCGACCGGGCCGACCAGCCGGTACGAGGTCGAGGTGCACAAGGGGCGACGGGTCACCACCGCGCCAAGGTGAGCGGACAGCCCCTCCCAACAGAGTCCTACCGTGCGACGATGGATGTTGTGCCGCCGATCCCGGCGGCCGTCGCGGAGTATCGGAGGCCGACACCGGGTGCCAGACCACGACGGCGACCTCGGCGGCGACCAGCCCCACGACCAGCCCTACGATGGCGCCCCCTCCGGGGAGACGTACGACTGGTACGTCCGCGGGCTGGAGTTGCTCGAGTCGGGCAATGCTGCAGCTGCGGTGCAGGTGCTTGCGCACGCCAGCGGCGCGGAGCCGCAATCGCGGGCCGCCCGTGAGGCACTCGCCCGAGCCCAGTTCGACGCCGGCCTGTACGCCGAGGCGGTGCAGAGTTTCGGGTGGATCATCGACGCAGATCCCACCGACGACTACGCGCAGTTCGGTTTGGGCTTGGCCGCCGCCCGCACCGGTGACTATCGGACGGCCGTCGAGCACCTTTCCCTGGCCGCCGCGATGCGGCCCGATGTCGCGCACTACAACATGGCCTTGCGGGGAGCGCGGGCAGCGCTGCGGCCATGACCGAACAGGCCGGCGCGGCGGTGCCTCCGACGCCCGGCCGGGCAGCCGGTGTGCGACTGTGCGACAGCTACGACGTCGCGCTGCTGGATCTGGATGGCGTGGTGTACGTCGGGACAGCGCCGGCGCCCGGAGCGGCCGCCGCCCTCTCCATGGCCCGGCAATCCGGCCTGCGGCTGGCTTTCGTCACGAACAACGCGTCGCGAAGCGCGGCTCAGGTGGTCGAACTGCTCGCCGCGGTGGGTGTGCCGGCTGGCCCGGCCGATGTCATCACCTCCGCACAGGCTGCCGCCCATCTGCTGCGTGAACGGCTTGCCAGCGGTGCGCTCGTCCTGGTCGTCGGCACCGACGCGCTGGCAGAGGAGGTACGCCGCGCCGGGCTCCGGGCTACCCGGACCGCTGACCCGCTGCCCGCTGCTGTGGTCCAGGGCTACGGGCCCGAGACCAGCTGGCGCGACCTCGCCGAGGCAGCGATCGCGGTGCGTGCCGGTGCGCTGTGGGTAGCGACCAACACCGACAGCACGCTGCCATCCCCCCGCGGGCCACTTCCCGGCAACGGTGCGCTGGTGGCCGCCGTTCAGGTGGCGACCGGTGGCCGGCCGACGGTGGTCGGCAAGCCCTTTCCGTGGCTGCATCGCGAGTCGGTCGTGCGCAGCGGTGCGCGCCGCCCGCTGGTCGTCGGCGACCGCCTGGACACCGACATCCAGGGGGCAGTGGCCGCCGACACGGACAGCCTGCTGGTGCTCACCGGTCTCACCACACCACTCATGCTGCTGGGCGCTGAGCCACACCAGCGTCCGACCTACATCTCGCGCGATCTGGCCGGGTTGATCGACGAACACCCGGCCGTTACGTTCGACGGGCAGGTGGCCGCCTGTCGCGGCTTTTCCGCCCGGCTGGATGCGGGCGCTGTCGTGCTGTCCGGTGGCGAAGACGGTGACCCGATCGACGCGCTGCGGGCCCTCTGCCAGGCGTGCTGGCGAGCCGCCGGGCCGGAAAGCGTGGTCCGGGCGGCAGGCACGGCGGCGGCCGAGGCCCTTGCCGGGCTTGGGATCGCCGGTCAGATCACAGCAGCGAGCGGAGCTTGAGCAGGTCGAACATGTTGGCATCCACCCTGAGCCGGCCGGTGGCCCAGGCCGTGGCGAAGTTGAGCCTGCCCTCGGTCAGTGCCACCAGGTCGTCGCTGGCCACGGTGAGCTTGATCTGTGCCGCCGGGTCCGCCTGCGCGACAAGGCCGTGGACGGTGCCGTCCTCCAGTCGGCCCGAGAAGTCGGCGTCGATGTCCGGCAACCGGCAGGACAGCGAACGGTCGATCGAGTGCCGCTTGCGTACGTCGGAGTCCATTTGGGACATCCGGGCGGCCAGGCCCCGCAGCGCGCGCTCACATTCCTGGGCACTCGCCACGACCGCGGAGCCTTTCGCCGAGTGGGATCGTCCGGCCGCAGAGGCTACCCCAGCGCGCGCCTGTCAGCGGGGGCCGGACCGCACGGTAGCGTGACAATAACCAGTGCTCGGTCGTGGAGGTGACCGCCATGCGGGACGCGCTGCGAAGCTATCTGGCAGCTGCCAGTGGTCGCACTGAGGTCCCACGGCAGCGGGCTGCTGCGCTGGCGAAGGCGCTGCTGGCTCGGGGAGAGGCAACCGCGGAGCAGATCAGCGTTCTCACCGAGGAGCTGCTGGAGACGGGTCGGAACAACCGCGAGGCGCTGGTGAGCCTGATCCGCTATGAGGTCGATCGGACGCTGGCCAGAATGCGGTTTGCTTCGACTGACGAATTGCGCGCGCTGGCCGCCCGCGTCTCGGCGCTGGAGGCATCGGCCGCAGCCGCCAAGCCGTCCGCGGCGCGCAAGGCGAAGAAGGCGGCGCCGGCCAAGAAGTCCGCAGCGAGGGGATCCGGCCGGTGAGCGACCACCAGCCAACCGCGCCGGGCGCCGGCACCGGTGATGCCCGCATCGACGCTGCACTCGAGCAGTTGGTCGGCCTCGACCACGAGCCGGTCAGCGAGCATCCACAGCGCTACGACGAAGTGCACACGGCGCTGCAGGACACGCTCTACTCCCTCGACGAGGACTAGGCCGTTGACCCGGCGTGCACGGTTGGACGCGGAGCTCGTCCGGCGAGGGCTGGCGCGCTCCCGTACCCAGGCAGCCGAACTCGTTGTCGCCGGCCGGGTACTGGTCGACGGGCTCGCCGCGACCAAGCCGGCGACGGCGGTGGCACCGCAGACGGCCGTTCGCCTCGCCACGCCGGCTGGGCCCGGGTATGCGTCCCGCGGTGGGCACAAGCTGGCCGGCGCACTGGACAGCCTGGCCGCTGACGGGCTGACCGTGTCCGGCCGGCGCTGCCTGGACGCCGGCGCGTCCACCGGCGGGTTCACCGACGTCCTGCTCCGTCGCGGAGCCCGGGAGGTCGTCGCGGTAGACGTGGGTTACGGCCAGCTGGCGTGGAACCTGCGCACGGATCCGCGGGTCACCACGTTCGACCGGACGAACGTACGCGGGCTGCGTCCCGAGGCCATCGGCGGTCCGGTGGCCGTGGCCGTGGCGGACCTGTCGTTCATCTCGCTGCGCCTGGTGCTCGGCGCGCTTATCCGCTGCGTGCGGCCTGACGGCGACCTGCTGCCCCTGGTGAAGCCGCAGTTTGAAGTCGGCCGCGCACGGCTGGGTGCCGGCGGGGTGGTGCGCGACGCTGGTCTGTGGCGGGAGTCCGTGGGCCGGGTCGCCGACAGCGCCGCGGAATATGGCTGGGGGGTGGCCGGCGTGGTACGTAGCCCGCTGCCGGGACCCGCCGGCAACGTGGAGTTCTTCCTCTGGCTGCGGCGCGGAGCGCCGGCGGCCGACCCGGACGCGCTCCGCGCCGCAACCGAGCCCCCGGCAGCGGACCGGTGACCCGGGAGGCTCTGCTGGTCACCCATGTCGGGCGGCCGGACACGGTCGAGCAAGCCGCCCGGTTGGCCGAGCGGCTGGAGTCGTGCGGGTTTCGCCTTCGGGTGCTGGAGGGCGAGGCGGCTCAACTCGGACTGGAGTCCGCGCAGCCGGTGGGCGAGGACGCCGCGGCTGACGGCGTGGAGATCGTCATCGCGCTCGGCGGCGACGGCACCCTGCTGCGGGCGGCTGAACTGGCCCGGCCGCACGGCAAGCCGCTGCTCGGCGTGAACCTGGGCCGGGTGGCCTTCCTCGCCGAGGCCGAGGTCGATGCCATGGACCAGACGGTCCACGGGGTCGCGGAGCAGGCGTACAAGGTCGACGAGCGACTGACCGTCGACGTCGCGGTCCGCCGGCACGGCGAAGTCGTCGCGACCGGCTGGGCGTTGAACGAGGCGACCGTGGAGAAGGCCTCCCGCGAGCGCATGCTCGAAGTCCTCGTCGGAGTGGATGGCCGGCCGCTGTCGCGATGGGGTTGCGACGGCGTCGTCTGCGCGACGCCGACCGGATCGACGGCGTACGCGTTCTCGGCCGGCGGACCTGTGGTCTGGCCGGAGGTCGAGGCGTTGCTGCTCGTGCCGATCAGCGCACATGCCTTGTTCTCGCGCGCGCTGGTCGTAGCACCGACATCGGTGCTCACCATCGAGGTGGTCGCGGACGGGAGCCCGGGCGTGCTGTGTTGTGACGGGCGCCGGACCCTGCCGCTGGACCCTGGCATGGCCGTAGAGGTGCGCCGCGGGCGCCTGCCGGTCCGGGTCGTGCGGCTGCACCCGACGGTCTTCACCGACCGGCTGGTGGCGAAGTTCCACCTGCCCGTCGATGGCTGGCGCGGTCGAGGGCTCTGAGGGTCTGACCCGGCGGCTACGCTCGCGGCTGTGCTCGAGGAGCTGCGCATCCGAGGGCTCGGGGTGATCGCCGATGCGACGCTGGAGTTGTCTCCCGGGCTGACCGTCGTCACGGGTGAGACCGGCGCCGGCAAGACGATGGTTGTCGCCGGCCTGGGGCTGCTCTTCGGCGGCCGGGCCGACGCGAGCCGGGTGCGGGCCGGCGAGCGGCAGGCACTGGTCGAGGGGCGGTTGGCACTTGACGCCGGCGGGCCGGCGGCGCTTCGGGCCACGGATGCCGGCGCGGAATTCGATGAGGACGGCACCGTTGTGGCCAGCCGTTCGGTCTCCGCAGACGGCCGGTCCCGGGCCTATCTCGGCGGCCGCAGCGTCCCGGTCGGCCTGCTCGGCTCGCTCGGCGAGCATTCGGTCACAGTGCACGGTCAGGCCGACCAACTGCGCCTCCTCCAGCCGGTCGAGCAGCGCGCCGCCTTGGACCGGTACGCCGGGGCAGAGGTGGACGACCTGCGCAGCCGCCACCAGAGCGCGTACGAACGGTGGCGAGCCGTCGTTGCCGACATCGAGCGTCGCTCCTCGGCTGCCCGCGAACGCATCCAGGAGGCCGACCTGCTGCGGCACGGGTTGGCCGAGATCGCGGCGGTCGACCCGGTTCCCGGGGAGGATCAGGCGCTCTCTGCCGAGGTCAGCCGGCTCGAGCACGCCGATGCCCTCCGCAGTGCCGCCGCCGGCGCTGCCGCCGCCCTCGTCGGCGACCCCACCGTCGACGTCGCGGACGTCACCGGGCTGCTCGCAGCGGCGACTCGCGCCATCGAGGCGGTCGCCGAGCACGATCCGGCCCTGGCCGAGCAGGCCAAGCGGCTCGCAGAGGCGGGATATGTCGCCGCCGACGTTGCGACGGAGTTGGCCTCCTATGCCGCGTCCCTCGACGCCGACCCGCTACGCCTGGCGCAGCTGCACGATCGTCGGGCAGCGCTGCACCGGCTGACCCGCACGTATGCCGACACTGTGGATGGTGTGCTGGCATGGGCCTCGGCCGCCGCCGACCGGCTCGATGAGCTCGACAACTCCCAGGAGCGCCTCGATCAGCTGACCGCCGAGCGGGGGATCGCGGCCGGCGAGCTGGCCCAGACCGCGGTGGCCCTGTCCCAGGCCCGGTCCGGGGCTGCCGAGCGCTTTTCGATGGCGGTCACCGCGGAGTTGGCCGAGCTCGCCCTTCCGCGCGCGCAGGTCGAGGCGACCGTCCGCTCGCGGCCGGCGACGGCCGGCCAGCCAAGCCTGACCGTCGGCGAGGAGCTGGTGGCCGTCGGGCCGGACGGTATTGACGAGGTGGAACTGCTCCTGGTCCCGCATGCCGGCGCGCCGGCCCGGCCGTTGCAGAAGGGCGCCTCCGGCGGGGAGCTGTCCAGGATCATGCTGGCCGTCGAAGTGATCTTCGCCGACGCCGACCGGGTGCCGACCCTGGTCTTCGACGAGGTGGACGCCGGCGTCGGCGGCCGAGCTGCGGTCGAGGTCGGGCGGCGGCTGGCCCGGCTGGCTGCCAGTCATCAGGTGCTGGCGGTGACCCACCTGCCCCAGGTGGCCGCCTTCGCCGACCGCCACCTGGTGGTCGTCAAGGACGACGACGGATCGGTCACGGCCAGCGGCGTGCGTGAGGTCTCGGCTGGCGAGCGAGCCCGCGAGCTGGCCCGGATGCTGGCCGGGCTGGACGGGTCGAAGACCGGTCTGGCGCACGCCGAAGAGCTGCTGGCGACGGCCCGGTCGGACATGCAACAGGACCGGGAGGTGTCGGTGGCTCGCCCGCAGGGTCGGGAATGACACACTGACCGGGCGATGAAATTTGCCACCCTGCGGCCATGAAACTCGCCCCCCTCCGTCGCGGACGGGCGGCCGCCCTGCCCGGGATCACGGGTATCGCGCGGCTCGACCGGCGGACCAAGCGGTTGACCAAGCGGCTCCGGCCGGGGGAGATCGCCGTCATCGACCACGTCGACCTGGATCGGGTGGCGGCCGAGACTCTGGTGGCCTGCAAGGTGGCGGCGGTCATCAACGCGGCTCCCGGCATCTCCGGGCGTTACCCCAACCTCGGGCCGAAGCTCTTGGTCGACGCCGGCATCCCGGTCCTGGACGCGGTGGGCGACAGCGTCTTCGAGTTGGTGACCGAAGGCCAGCGGGTGCGTCTGGACGGTGAGTGCCTGTACGCCGGCAGCAGCGAGGTGGCCACCGGGATTCGCCAGGACGCCGACACGGTGGCTGCGGCCATGACCGAAGCGCGGGCTGGTCTGTCCGCTCAACTCGAGGCCTTCGCCGCGAACACGATGGAGTACATGCGCCGCGAACGCGACCTGTTGCTGGACGGCGTGGGCGTGCCCCGGGTCGCGACCCCGATCGATGGCCGGCATTGCCTCATCGTCGTGCGGGGATACGACTACCGGCAGGATCTGCGGGTGCTCCGACCGTACATCCGCGAGTTCAAGCCGATTCTCATCGGTGTCGACGCCGGCGCCGATGCGCTGCTCGCGGCGGGTTACCGACCGCACCTGGTCGTCGGCGACATGGACTCGGTCAGCGACGCAGCACTGCGCTGCGGCGCGGAGATTGTCGTCCACGCCTATCCGGACGGCCATGCGCCCGGCCTGGCCCGTGTGCAGGATCTCGGCGTCAAGGCAGTGACCTTCCCGGCGGCGGCGACCAGTGAAGACATCGCGATGCTGCTGGCCGACGAGCACGGCGCCTCCCTGCTGGTGGCAGTCGGCACTCATGCGACGCTGGCAGAGTTCCTCGACAAGGGCCGGGCTGGAATGGCCTCCACCTTTCTCACCCGGCTGCGGGTCGGGGGCAAACTCATCGACGCCAAGGGTGTGAGCCGGCTGTACCGGCAGCGCATCGGTGCCCGGCCGTTACTGGTCCTGGTGATCGCCGCAATGATCTCGATCGCTGCGGCGCTCGGCGCATCCGACGTCGGCCGGTCGTACGTGACCGTCATAGCCGACCTCTGGGACGGTCTTGTTTACTGGTTGCAGGGCGTCTTCTCGTGATCGACTTCCGCTACCACATCGTTTCGCTGACCGCCGTTTTCCTGGCGCTGGCCGTCGGCGTGGTCCTCGGCACAACGGCGCTGAAAGGCCCGATCCTCACCGACCTGCGGGGCCGCGTCACTGGCCTGGCGGACGAGAACCGCTCGCTGCGCAAGGATCTGCGGGTGTTGAAGGATCAGTCCGGTAAACAAGACAGCTTCGCCGACGAAGTCGCCCCGGCTCTCTTGGCCAACCGGCTGACCGGCAAGACCGTCGCGATCGTCTCGGGGCCCGGCGCCAGTACGAAGGCGCTTGATGTGCTGGTCACAGACTTGGGCCGGGCCGGCTCGAAGATCGTGTCCAAGGTGCGGCTGGCCAACGACTTCACTGATCCGCGACGCTCGGCTGAGATCAAAGGGCTGGTGTCGCAGCTTCTTCCGCCGGGGATACAGGTCCCGGTGTCCTCGGACGGACCGGCCCAGGCGGGAGCCCTCCTGGGTGCGGTCCTGGTGCACAGTGCCCATGAAAGTGTGCCGCCGGCCGCCCGCTCGGCCGTGTTGCAGGGGTTCCAGAGCCTCGGTCTGCTCGCCATGGACGGAGAGGTGACCGATTCGGCGGACCTCGCACTGATCCTGGTGGGCAACCCGGTCACCGGGTCGCAGGCCAAGCCGCGCAACGCCTCCAACCTGAGTTTCGTGGAACAGTTCGACAGTTATGCACGCGCGACCGTGGTCGCCGGGTCCACAACGGACGGCGCCGGCAACGTCATCGCCGCCATCCGCAACGATGGGACACTGGCAAGAACAGTGTCCACAGTGGACGATCTTGACCTGGCCGCCGGTCAGGTTGCTGTCGTTCTTGCCCTGGCCGACGAGATCAGGGGCAGGAGCGGTCAGTACGGCATCGGCGTCGGCGCGACGGCCCGCGTACCGACCCTTACGCCGTGAGGGCGCCGGCCCGGCTGCTGCTTGCCGTCGCCGGCGCGGCGGCCACCCGGGGGCTGCTCTCCGGAGCGCGCAGTGTGCCGGCGTGCACCGGGCAATACCTCGAACGCCGCAACTACCGGGGCCGGACGGTGAGTCTGGTGGCCGGTCCGGTGCTGGCGACCGTTGCGGCGGCGTCGGCGTACGCCGGGGCCCCGCGCAGCGGCATCGGCCGGGCCGCCCTCATGGTCGGCCTGGTCGCCGGCGCTGCCGGCGGGTACGACGACATCGCCGGTAACCGCCCCGACCAGCACGCGATCAAGGGACTACGCGGCCATGCCGGCGCGCTCGGCCGGGGCCAGGTCACCGGGGGAGTCGCCAAGCTGGTGAGCATTGGCGCCGTGGGAGTGCTCGCCGCCCGGACCGTTGCCGACGGCGTCCCCGACCTGCTCGTGACCGGCGGGGTGGTCGCCGGCACCGCAAACCTGGTGAACCTGCTGGACCTGCGGCCCGGCCGGGCGCTGAAAGCCGCCATCCTGATCGGCCTGCCGCTGCTCGCGGGCCCGGCCGGCGCCATCGTCTCCGGCCCCCTCGGTGCCGCGGCCGCCGTCCTGCCCGACGACCTCGCGGAGCGCACCATGCTCGGCGACACCGGCGCCAACGCGCTGGGCGCCATTATCGGGTTTGGGCTGGCGGCGAGCCTCGGGCGGAGCGGGCGGGCCGGCCTGCTGGCGGTCCTGTGCGGCCTCATTCTGGCTAGCGAGCGGATCAGCTTCGGTTCGGTGATCGAGCGCTCGCCGGGGCTCCGGGCGATGGACGCATGGGGGCGTCGCGGGCCCGCCGCCACCGGATGACCGGGTCGGCCGGGCGCGCCGTCGCCCGGACCGCCCTGCTGATCGCGGCTCTGACATTGCTCGGCCGGTTAGCCGGCTTCGGCCGGATCTTCGTGTTCGGCCACACGGTCGGACCCACCTGCCTGGGCGACACGTACCAGGCGATCAACAGCGTGCCCAACATCGCCTTCGAGATCGTCGCTGGCGGCGCACTGGCCGGTCTGGTCATCCCGTTGCTCGCGGGAGGGGCGGCCGGCGGGGACCGGCAGCAGGTCCGCGACGGCGCCTCGGCCCTGCTGAGCTGGACCCTGCTCGTGCTGATCCCGCTGGCCGTGATCATTGCGGTCTTCGCCGAGCCGCTGACCCGGCTGCTGCTCGGGCACAAGGCCGACTGCGGCGCGGACGCCGTCCGGGTCGGGGCGGCCATGCTGCGGGTGTTCGCGCCGCAGATCCCCTTGTACGGCCTAGGGGTGGTGCTCACCGGTGTCCTCCAGACGTCCCGACGTTTCGGCGGGCCGGCGCTGGCGCCGCTGCTGTCCAGCCTCGTCGTCATCGCGGCGTACCTCGCCTACGCATGGCAGGCCCCCGGGGCCACCGACATCGGCAACGTGAGCCGGGCCGAGCAGCTCACGCTGTCCGTCGGCACGACGCTGGGCGTCGTCGTCCTGACCCTGTCCCTGGCCGTCCCGCTTACCCGGACCGGGTTGCGGCTGCGCCCACTGCTGCGATTCCCGGCCGGTATGGCCCGGCCGGCCGCCCGGCTTGCCGGCGCCGGCATGGTGGGCCTGCTCGCTCAGCAGGTGGCGGTGGCGGTGACATTGATCCTGGGCAACGGGGCCGGCGTCCCGGCGGGGCGGATGACGTCCTTCGTGTTCGCCCAGACGGTGTTCCTGCTGCCGTGGGGGGTGCTGGCCGTGCCCATCGCCACGTCGGTCTTCCCGCAGCTCACCACCGACTGGGCGGCCGGCGACCGGAACGCCTACGCCAGGCTGGTGGCACAGTCGGTACGCGGCGTGCTGCTGGCTTGTGCGCTGTCGGCAGCGGCCCTGGTCGCCATCGCGGGGCCGGTCGCCCGGCTGCTCGTTGCCGGCGCACCTGGCCCTCGGTCCAGCGCGACCGCGATCGCTGCCGGAATCACGGCGCTGGCCCCCGGCCTGCTGGGATATGGCCTCTTCGCGCTGCTGTCGCGCTGCCTGTACGCGCAGGGCGGGGCTCGGCGGACCGCGACTGCCACGCTGGCCGGCTGGCTCGCCGTCGCTGTCGCCGACCTCGGGCTGGCCCAAGCCTTTCCGGCCCGCGACCGGGTCGTGGCGCTGGCCATCGGCAACAGCATCGGCATGACCGTTCTGGGCGGACTGCTGGTCCTAGCGATGGCTCGAAGCAGTGGCCGGCCCGCGTTCGCCGGGGTCGCGCGCACCACGGCCGGCGCGCTGGCCGGCGC
>JALZAK010000131.1 GCA_030948385.1 Actinomycetota bacterium | reverse complement strand
GGGCCGGGCGGCCGGCCCCCAAAGCGGCGCGCAGGGGGGCCAGCGTGTCGTTGGTGATCTGGCCGGCCCAGACCAGATCCCATAGCGCCCCGAGCAGCGCCGTGTCATCTGTTGCGGCGCAATGTTGGGCGAGCGACCGGAAGAACAGCGCCTGGCCGTCGCCGAGCGCGGCCAGCACGGCGTCGTGCAGCGGGGTCGCGGTAAAGAGCGGATCCGGGCCGGCGAGCAACAAATCGGCCACGTCCGGCAGCACCAGACTGACCCAGCCATCTTTGCCGGGCAGCGAGCCGGCACCGGCCCACATCACCTCACCCGATGCACAGAGCTCGTCGAGCATCGCCGGCGAGTAGTCGGCGACGCGGGCCGGCAGGATCAGCCGCTCGAGCGCCGAGGCCGGAACAGGGGCGCCCTGGAGTTGCTCGATCGCCCGCAGCAGCGCGTCGAGGCCTCGTCCGGCGGCCGCCCCGACGTGCTGCCAGCCGGGCAGGAAACGCGCCAGGGAGGTAACGGGGACCGGCTCGACCTCGCTGCGCAGCCGTGCCAGGGACCGCCGGCGGACCATCCGCAGGACCTCGGCGTCGCACCACTCGGTGCCGGTGCCGCCCGGCCGGAACTCCCCACTGACCACTCGGCCGGTGGCGGCGAGCCGCTGTAAGGCGCCGGCCACGACAGCGACGCCGAGCCCCAGCCGGGTGGCGCAGTCGGTGGCAAGGAAGGGACCGTGGGTGCGGGCATACCTCGACACGAGATCACCCAGCGGGTCCCGGACCGGTTCGGTGTATGCCTCCGGGATCCCGACCGGCAGGGCGGCACCCAGCGCGTCGCGGACCCGACCGGCGTCCTCGATCGCCCACCAGCGCTCCGCGCCGGCGACCCGGACCCGGATCGCCCGCCGGCTGGCCTCCAGCTCGGCCAGCCACGGGCCGGTGACCCCGCGCGCCTGCACCTCGGCGGTGCTCAGGCCACCGAGCACGCGCAGGAGGTCCGCGGTGCCCTCCGCGTCGAAGACCCGCCGGTCGGCAGTCAACCGCTGCAACTCCGCATCGATCTCGGTGAGGGTGTCGGGGTCGATCAGCTCCCGCAAATCGGCCTGCCCCAACAACTCGGCCAGCAAGGTGGTGTCCAGCGAGAGCGCCTGCGCGCGACGCTCGGCCAGCGGGGCGTCGCCTTCGTACATGAACATGCCGACGTAGCCGAACAGCAGCGACCGGGCGAACGGCGAGGGCTGCGGCGTTTCCACCTCGATCAGGCGCACGCGGCGGCCGGCGATGTCGCGCATCAGCCCGACCAGGCCGGGCACGTCGAAGATGTCCTGTAGGCATTCCCGCATCGTCTCCAGCACGACCGGGAAGCTGCCGTACTGCGATGCCACCGAGAGCAGTTGGGCGGCGCGTTGCCGTTGTTGCCACAGCGGCGAGCGGCGGCCGGGATTGCGGCGGGGCAGCAGCAGTGCTCGGGCTGCGCACTCCCGGAACCTGGCGGCGAACATTGCCGACCCGCCGACCTCCGCTGTGACCAACTGCTCGATCTCGTCCGGGTCGAACACGGCGACGTCGGCCGGAGGGTCGCCCTCGGTGTCCGGGAGCCGTACGACGATGCCGTCGTCGGAGTGCATCGACGCGACGTCGGCGCCGTAGCGTTCCCGCAGCCGGGCTGCGACGGCCAGCGCCCATGGCGCATTCACCTGGGCACCGAAGGGGGAGTGGATGGCCACCCGCCAGTCGCCCAGCTCGTCGCGGAACCGCTCCACCACGACGGTCCGGTCGTCGGGAAGCTGACCGGTTGCGGCTCGCTGGTCGTTCAGATACGCGACGAGATTGGCCGCACCCCACCCGTCCAGACCGGTCGCCGACGCTCGCTCGAGGGCGCGATCAGGGGCCAGCGAGGACAGCTCGCGAACGAAAGCACCGATGGCCCGACCCAGCTCGACCGGCCGGCCGTGTGCATCGCCCTTCCAGAACGGCATCCGGCCGGGCTGGCCGGGTGCCGGGGAGACGACCACCCGGTCGTGGGTGATGTCCTCGATCCGCCAGCTGGTGCTGCCCAGCAGGAACACGTCGCCCACCCGCGACTCGTAGACCATCTCCTCGTCGAGCTCGCCGACCCGGCTGCCCTTGTCGCCGGCCATGAAAACTCCGAACAGGCCGCGGTCGGGGATGGTGCCACCGCTGGTCACGGCGAGCCGTTGCGCACCGGGGCGGCCGCGCAGCGTGCCGGCCACCCGGTCCCAGACGATCCGGGGCCGCAGCTCGGCGAAGTCGTCGGACGGGTAACGCCCGGCCAGCATGTCCAGCACGGCCTCGAAGGCCGACTGCGGCAAGCCGGCGAACGGGGCAGCCCGGTGGATCAGTGCGGACAGCTCCTCGACCTCCCATTCGTCCATGGCCACCATGGCAACGATCTGCTGGGCCAACACGTCGAGGGGGTTGCGGGGATAGGTCATCGACTCGATCGCACCGGCAACCATCCGCTCCGCCGCGACGGCACACGGGACAAGATCGCCGCGGTACTTGGGGAACATCACCCCGCGGGAGACCGCGCCGACGTGATGGCCGGCCCGGCCCACCCGCTGCAAACCGCTGGCCACCGACGGCGGCGACTCCACCTGCACGACCAGGTCGACCGCGCCCATGTCGATGCCGAGCTCCAGGCTGCTGGTCGCCACCACGGCCGGTAGCCGACCCTCCTTGAGTGCCTCCTCGGTGATCCGCCGCTGCTCGCGGGAGACCGATCCGTGGTGTGCGCGGGCGACCTCGCCGGCCGCCGGCCGGCCGGTGCCCGACTGACCCATCAGCGCCGCCGGGACCCGCGCCGGCGCCTCGGCCGCGTCGTCGGGGTGGTCCTGCTCGTAGGCCAGCTCGTTGATCCGGGCACACAACCGCTCGGCCAAGCGTCGCGAGTTGGCGAAGATGATGGTGCTGCGATGCGCCCGGATCAGCTGCAGCAGCCGCTCCTCGACCGCCGGCCAGATGGACGCGCGGCGCTCCGCCGCACGGCGCGGATCGGGTGGCTCGGCCGGCGCCTCGCCCATCGCCGCCAGATCCTCGACGGGCACGATGATCTGCAGCTCGAGCCTTTTGGTGCTGGCGGGCTGAACAACGCTGACCGCCCGCGAGCCACCGAGGAACTGCGCCACGTCGTCCACCGGTCGCACCGTCGCCGACAGGCCGATCCGCTGGGCCGGCCGGTCGAGCAGCGCGTCGAGCCGCTCCAGGGACACCGCCAGGTGGGCGCCGCGTTTCGTTGCGCAGACCGAGTGCACCTCGTCGACGATCACCGTCTCCACTCCCCGCAGCGCGTCCCTGGCGCGGCTGGTGAGCAGCAGGAACAGCGACTCCGGCGTGGTGATGAGGATGTCGGGTGGACGCCGGCCGAACGCCTGCCGCTCTTGCGCCGGGGTATCCCCGGAACGCATGCCGACCGTGATGTCGGGCTCGGCCAGCCCCAGCCGGCGCGCCGCGGCACTGATGCCGGTCAGGGGAGAGCGCAGGTTGCGCTCGACGTCGCTGGCCAGCGCCTTCAACGGGCTGATGTAGAGCACCCGGCACCTGCGCAGCGGATCTGTCGGCGGGGGGGCGCCGGCCAGCCGATCGAGGGACCACAGGAAGGCTGCCAGGGTCTTGCCGGATCCGGTGGGTGCGACGCAGAGCACGTCCTGACCGCCGGCCACTGCGTCCCAGGCACCCTCTTGCACCGGGGTCGCGGATTCGAAGGCGCTGCGAAACCACGCTTGGGTAGCCGGCGAGAACCGGTCCAATCCGTGCCGCATGCTTGCTATCCTGCCCACTGGGTACGACAGCGTCACCTGTGCTCGCCAGGGGGAGGGGCCAGGCAGCGCAGTACCGGTAGGGGGAGGCTCGGTATGGGCACCATGTTCGCGTGGGTAGCGCTCGTCGTCGTCGCCGACGGGCTTTTGGCCGTCTGCTTCGGCCGGGCGATCGGGAACAAGGACCGCCGGCGTGCGCGGGACGGGCAGCCGGTCAGCTCGTAAGCCGGGCCGTCAATCGCCCGTGGACCGTGGGCCACTCGCTGCCGAGCACGCTGAAGAACACCGAGTCGCGCCGGCTGCCGTCCGGCCGGATCTTGTGGGCTCGCAGGACGCCCTCTCGGACCCCACCGATCCGCTCGATGGCCGCCTGAGACCGCAGGTTGGAACTGTCGGTCTGAAACGCGACCCGGTGCGCGCCGAGCCCGTCGAACGCATGCTCGAGCAACAGCAGCTTGGCTGCGGTGTTGATCGGGGTCCGCCAGAACGCCCGGCCCAACCAGGTCCAGCCGATCTCCAGCCGGCGGTGCGCCGGCACCACGTCGAGGTAGGACGTACTGCCGACGGCCTGCCCGGAGGCGCCCTCCACGATCGCCCAGGGGAGCCGCTCGCCGCGGACCTGCTCGGCCAGCGCAGCCCCGATCACCGTGTTCATGTCCTGCACGGTGACCGGCCGCAGCACCGACAGCCAACGCCACACCTCGTCGTCCTGCGCGGCCGCCCACAGCTCCCCGACGTGTTCCATGGTCAGCGGCTCGAGCCGCACGTGCCGACCCTCCAGCACGATCGGTGTCAGCCACCGTCCGGCGCCCGGCTGCGACACTGTCGCCATGCAGCGCACCCTATTCGAGGCAGATCACGACGCCTTCCGCGATCTCGCCCGCTCCTTCCTCGACAAGCACGTCGTGCCCCACCACGCTCAATGGGAAGCCGACGGGATCGTCGACCGCTCGGTGTGGCTCGAGGCAGGAAAGGCCGGACTGCTCGGGATGAACATGCCCGAGGAGTACGGCGGCGGCGGGCAAGCCGACTTCCGCTTCAATGTGGTGCTCGGCGAGGAGATGGTCCGGGCGGGGGCAACCGGTCTGGGATTCGGCCTGCACAACGACGTGGTGGCGCCCTATCTGCTGGGACACACCACTACCGAGCAGCAGCAGCGTTGGTTGCCCGGCTTCTGCGCCGGCGAGCTGATCACCGCGATCGCGATGAGCGAACCGGCGGCCGGCAGCGACCTGCAGGGCATCCGTACCACTGCGCGGCGCGAGGGCGACTGCTACGTCGTCAATGGCTCAAAGACGTTCATCACCAACGGAATCAACGCCGACCTCGTGATCGTGGTGGCCAAGACCGACCCCGCGAAGGGCGCGCACGGAACCAGCCTGCTGGTGCTGGAACGCGGCATGCCCGGCTTTGCCCGCGGCCGCAACCTCGACAAGGTCGGTCTCAAAGCCCAGGACACCGCCGAGCTGTTCTTCGACGACGTGCGGGTGCCGGCAGCCAACCTGCTCGGCGAGGAGAACCACGGCTTCTACTACCTGATCGAGGGCCTGCCGCAGGAGCGACTGGGCATCGCCGTGGTCGCGACCGCCGCGTGCGAGCGGATGCTCCAGATGACCATCGAGTACGTCAAGACGCGCCACGCTTTCGGGCAGCCGATCGGCTCGTTCCAGCACAGTCGCTTCCTGCTCGCTGAACTCACCACGGACACGGCGCTAGCCCGTACGTTCGTCGACCGTTGTGTCTGCGAGCACAACGCCGGCCGGCTGTCCGCCGAGGACGCCGCCATGGCCAAATGGTGGACCACCGAACTGCAGAACCGGGTGGCTGACCGCTGCGTGCAGTTGCACGGCGGTTACGGCTACATGCTCGAGTACCCGATCGCCAAGGCCTACCTCGACGCTCGCGTGCAGACCATTTACGGTGGGTCGACCGAGATCATGAAAGAAATCATCGGCCGTTCGCTGGGCATCTGACCGCGGTGCGACTTACCGAGTTCTGGAGCCGGATGCGCGGGCAGTTCGGCGCCGCCTATGCGGATTCCATCGCAGTAGACCACCGTCTCGCCGACCTCGGTGGCCGTTGCGCTGCGGACGCGTTGGCGGCCGGCGAGGATCCCAAGGTGGTGTGGAAAGCGGTGTGCCAGGCGTTCGACGTGCCGCCCGGCGATCGGTGAACGTGACCCGGAGCAGAGGTGGCGGCAGGCTCTGCCACGATGCCGGCATGCAGCGCATGCGAGTCCTCGCGCAGTCAGCGGTGGCGGCCGTCGCGCTGCTCGGCCTGAGTGGCTGCGTGAAGCTGGACATGGACCTGAAGGTCCGGGCGAATAGCAGGGTCGACGGCACGGTCATCATCGCGGTCGACAAGCGCATCCTCGACGTCGCCGGCCAGAGCCAGACCGACTTCCGCAAGCAGCTGGAGTCGCAGGGCCCGTTCAGTGGCAGCGACCGGCCTTCGCAGGGTTCGTTCTCTCAACACCCGTACCAGGCCGACGGCAGGGTCGGCGAGACGTACACGTTCAGTGGGGTTCCGTTGGCGCAGTTTGCCGGCAGGAACAGTGGCCTGAAGATCTCCCGGCGGGGTGACCGATTCTTCGTCTCGGGTCTGCTCGATCTCACCGGTGGCAGCAGCAACAACCTGCAGCAGCAGGAGATCGCCCGGCGGCTCGCCGCCTCGGCTCAGACCCGCATCCGGATCACCTTCCCGGGCGAGGTGCTGCACAGCAACGGCAAGATCGACGGCCGATCGGTGACTTGGCATCCCAAGCTCGGCGAAAAGACCCCGTTGACCGCTGAGGCACGCACCACAGCGATCTTTCCCATCCTGTTCGCGGTGGCCGGTGGGGTAGGGGCGCTGCTGCTCGTCGCCGCGGCAGTGGTACTGATGCTGTTCCTGCGCCGCCGGCGGGTCGCCGCGGCGGTTCCGGCGGCGGCTGACTATCCCGCCGATCCGGGCTACCCGGCGGGGGATGGCGCATCGGCGCCGCCGCGAGGTTCGCCGCCCCATGCCACCCAGCCGCTCCCCGTGATCGACCCCGATCCGCCGGCACCCGGATCGTCCTGGGGGAGCGCGGGGCAGGGGTAGCGGCACCAGCGGCGTGTCGCGTGGGTTCGAACACGTGTTCGGGCTAGCGTCTCGTTCACAAGGCCGCGGCTGTCCCCAGATCCGCGGCGGGGCCGAGGAGATGTCGGACCCGCCGCCTAGCGTCCGCCGTGACCGCACACCGGTGGCACTTCGACGACAGGCAGGGTGACAGGCATGGCGGCACTGGATCGCGACAAGGCACTCGATCTCGCGCTCTCCCAGATTGACAAGTCCTTCGGTAAGGGTTCGGTCATGCGGCTCGGCGACCGGCCACAGATCCCGGTCTCGGTGATCCCCACCGGCTCGATCGCACTCGACGTAGCCCTCGGCATCGGCGGCCTGCCGCGCGGCCGGGTGGTGGAGATCTACGGTCCGGAGTCCAGTGGCAAGACCACCGTCGCCCTGCATGCTGTCGCCAACGCCCAGGCGGCCGGCGGCATCGCCGGCTTCATCGATGCCGAGCACGCGCTGGACCCGGAGTATGCCAAGGCGCTGGGGGTGGACACCGACGCGTTGCTCGTCTCCCAGCCGGACACCGGCGAGCAGGCGTTGGAGATCACCGACATGCTGATCAGGTCGGGAGCGCTGGACATCATCGTCATCGACTCTGTCGCCGCACTGGTGCCCAGGGCCGAGATCGAGGGTGAGATGGGCGACAACCACGTCGGCCTGCAGGCCCGGCTGATGAGCCAGGCGCTGCGCAAGATCACCGGCGCGCTGAGCAACACCGGCACGACTTGCATCTTCATCAACCAACTTCGGGAAAAGATCGGTGTGTTCTTCGGTTCTCCCGAGACGACGACCGGTGGCAAGGCCTTGAAGTTCTACGCCTCGGTGCGCCTGGACGTCCGTCGCATCGAAACGCTCAAAGACGGCGGCGAAGCGGTCGGCAACCGCACCCGGGTCAAGGTCGTCAAGAACAAGGTGTCCGCACCGTTCAAGCAGGCTGAGTTCGACATCGTCTACGGGCAGGGCATCAGTCGCGAGGGTTCGCTGATCGACATGGGCGTCGAGCAGGGCATCGTGCGCAAGTCCGGCGCCTGGTTCACCTACGACGGCGACCAACTCGGTCAGGGCAAGGAGAATGCGCGGGCTTTCCTGCGCGACAATCCCGACCTCGCCAACGAGATCGAGAAGCGCATCAAGGAGAAGCTCGGCATCGTGCCGACCCTCGACGCCGACATGCCGGTAGCGGCCCCGGTGGACTTCTGAGGTGAACTCTCCGCCTCCCGACGCCGATCCCGAGTCGGTGGCGCGGGCGATCTGTCTGCGGCTGCTTTCTGCCCGCGCCCGGACCAGGGCAGAGCTTGCGACCGCACTGCGCCGGCGGGAGGTTCCCGACCACGCTGCCGAGGCGGTGCTCGACCGCTTCAGCGAGGTCGGGCTGATCGACGACGCGAGTTTCGCGGCCGCCTGGGTCACCAGCAGGCACGCCGGCCGTGGCCTGGCCGGCCGCGCCTTAGCCGGCGAGCTGCGCTCGCGCGGTGTGGCGGCCGAGACCGTCGCTCAGGCGGTGGCCGGGCTGGATCACGACACCGAGTTGGCGACGGCCCGGCGGCTGGTCCACCGCCGATTGCCGGCGCTGGGTTCTTTGGACCGGCAGGTGCAGTTCCGCAGGCTGGCGGCGATGCTCGCTCGCCGGGGCTACTCCGGCGAACTGGCCATCCAAGCGGTCCGGGAGGAACTAGCCACGCCCCGAGGAGTGGCCCGCTGACCGCGGGACGAGCCGGACGCAACGGCGTAGGCACAGCCGGTAAGACCGGGCCTGCTGATCTTGACCGCCCTGACCCCGGGCCATAGCCTCGGGTGTACTGAGGAGCAAAGCCCGCGGCGACGCGGGACCACATAGATGAGTTAACTCTGACTACGCACACTCTCACTCTGCGACCGCTCTACCGCCGCATCTGCGGTGTTCCATCGCCCCACGATGTTGCCGGATTTCACTGAAATCCAAGATCTTCCAGTGGATCGGTACACCCTCGGGGTTGCCGGGTCGTTCGGGCTCTCCTCACGCAGCAGTTGCTGTGACGCCGCGCTTCCGCGGGCGGCCAGCGTGACCTTGAGGAGGAGCCATGCCGGTTCGGATGGGGACCGTCGAGGTAGTCCTGGTACTCGCCGCTGTTCTGGTCGTGGTCATCGTCGCGGCTGCGGCAGCCCTCGTGGTTCGCCGGGCCGGTCAGCGCCCGGCCGATCCGGGGGCCCCGTTGCCGGAGGTAGCCGCGACCGGGCCCGCGCAGGTGGGCGAACTCACCCGCGCGGAGGCCGACCAGCTGCTGGTCCACGCGCGCCGGCAGGCCGATGAGCTGACCGCGACGACACGCCGGCAAGTCGACGAGCTCGCCACCGGGGCCCGGCGCGAGGCCGATGAGGTCGCGGCGGCCGCCCGCCGGCGGGCCGAGGAGCTTGCCACCACTGCCCGGCGGGACGCGGAGGTTGCTGCCGCAGCGGCATTGCTCGACGCGCGCCGAGAACACGAGCGTGAGGCGGCCGAATCGCGGGCCGACCTCGACCGGCGCGAGCACCGGCTGGCCGAACGGGAGGAACGACTGGACGCCGAGATCGCTCGCGTTCAGGCGCGCGAGGATGCACTCAACCGGGTCGAGGACGATCTGGCCCGTCGGCTGGCCGAGCTCGGGTTCGCCGAGGAGGAGCGCCGGCACGAACTGGAACGCATCGCCGGTCTGTCCGCCGACGCGGCCCGCGCCGAGCTGGTGCAGGCGATCGAGACCGGGGCCAAGCGGGAGGCCGCGGTGCTCGTCCGTGATATCGAGGCCGAGGCGCGGGCAGTCGGCGAGCAGCGGGCTCGACACATCGTGGTCGACGCCATCCAACGGGTCGCGAGCGATCAGACCGCGGAGAGTGTGGTCAGCGTCTTGCACCTGCCCAGCGACGACATGAAGGGCCGCATCATCGGCCGTGAGGGCCGCAACATCCGCGCCTTCGAGCAGGTCACCGGGGTCAATCTTATCATCGATGACACGCCCGAGGCGGTGCTGCTGTCGTGCTTCGACCCGGTCCGCCGCGAAGTCGGCCGGATCACCCTGGAGAAGCTCGTGCTCGACGGGCGGATCCACCCGCACCGGATCGAGGAGGTGCACGAGCGCAGCAAGGAAGAAGTCGAGGCGCTCTGCCTGCGCGCCGGCGAGGACGCGCTGGTCGAGGTGGGCATCACCGACCTGCACCCGGAACTGCTGGGTCATCTCGGCCACCTGCGCTACCGCACGTCGTACGGCCAGAACGTTCTCAAGCATCTGATCGAGACCGCGCACATCGCCGCGATGATGGCCGTCGAGCTGCGGATGGATCCGCGGGTCGTCAAGCGGGCGGCATTCCTGCACGACATCGGCAAGGCCCTGACACATGAGGCAGAGGGCAGCCACGCGCTGGTCGGAGCCGAGATCGCGCGCCGGTGCGGGGAATCCGAGGAGGTCGTGCATGCCATCGAGGCGCACCACAATGAGGTGCTGCCGCAGACGATCGAGGCGGTCCTGACGCAGGCATCGGACTCCTGCTCCGGCGGCCGCCCAGGTGCTCGCCGGGAGAGCCTGGAGACCTACGTCAAGCGGCTCGAGCGGATCGAAGAGATCGCCGGCGCTAAGCCCGGCGTCGACCGGGTCTTCGCCATGCAGGCCGGCCGCGAGGTGCGCGTCATGGTGCTGCCGGATGCGGTGGACGATCTCGCTGCGCAGATTCTTGCCCGGGATGTGGCCAAGCAGATCGAGGAGGAGCTGACCTACCCGGGCCAGATCCGGGTCACTGTCGTGCGCGAGTCGCGGGCCACCGAGATCGCCCGGTAGCCCGCCGGCCGGCTGGTGCTCAGGCCGCCCACTCGCTGCGCAACAGGCCCATCACGACCATGTCGACATACTCGCCGTCGACGAACGCGTGCCGGCGCAGCACCCCCTCCTCGACGAAGCCCACCTTGCGGTATGACGCCAGCGCCGGCGCGTTCGCGGCGAGGGTCTGCAGATGGAGCCGCTGCAGGTTTCGGGTGGTGAATAGGAAGCCGACCAAGACCCGCATGGCGTCGGTGCCGTAGCCGTGGCCGCAGGCCTCGGGTACCAGCGCGATCCCGACCTCGGCGTGCCGGGCGAGCGCATCCTCGCCGAACATTCCGCAGCGCCCGACCGGAGCGCCGTCGACCTCGATGACGAACTCGACGCCGTCCGTCGCGCCGGCCACCGGGGCGTACCAGCCGCGGAACGTTTCGAAGGTCAGCGGCTGGGGCGGCCGGCCGCTGCGCGCCGCCCAGGTGTCCAGGTCCGCGAAGATGCGATAGATCGTGTCGAGGTCATCCTGCCGGCCCGGCCGCAACACGATCCGCTTGCCGGCCAGCATGCCGGCGAGACTAGTCCGTCGGTTCCGCCGCGTACCCTCGACCACTGACATGCGTACCTACCAGGTCCGCACCCACGGGTGCCAGATGAATGTCCACGATTCGGAGCGGCTGGCCGGACTGCTCGAGGAGGCCGGCTACGCGCGCGTCCCGGCCGGGCAGTCGCCGGACGTCGTGGTGTTCAACACATGCGCGGTGCGAGAGAACGCCGACAACCGGCTGTACGGCAACCTCGGCCAGCTCGCGCCGGTCAAGCGCGCCCACCCCGGGATGCAGATCGCGGTCGGAGGGTGCCTGGCCCAGAAGGACCGGGGGGAGATCATCCGTCGGGCCCCGTGGGTCGACGTTGTGTTCGGGACGCACAATCTCGGGTCGCTGCCGGTCCTGCTCGAGCGGGCCCGGCACAACGCCGAAGCGCAGGTCGAGATACTCGAATCGCTCGAGGTCTTCCCCTCCGCGCTGCCGGCCCGGCGCGAGTCGAGCTACGCCGGCTGGGTCTCGATCAGCGTCGGCTGCGACAACACCTGCACCTTCTGCATCGTGCCGTCGCTGCGCGGCGGCGAGCGGGACCGCCCGCCGGGCGACGTCCTGGCCGAGGTGCGGGCGCTGGCCGACGCCGGCGTGCTGGAGGTGACCCTGCTCGGCCAGAACGTCAACTCCTACGGGCGCTCCTTCGGCGACCGGGCCGCTTTCGGCAAGCTGTTGCGGGCCTGTGGCGACGTGGCCGGGCTGGAGCGGGTGCGCTTCACCAGCCCGCACCCGCGTGACTTCACCGACGATGTGATCGACGCGATGGCGCAGACGCCGAACGTCTGCCATTCGCTGCACATGCCGATGCAGTCGGGGTCCGATGCCGTGCTCCGGGCGATGCGCCGGTCCTACCGGCAGGAGCGCTACCTGGGAATCCTCGACCGGGTCCGCGTCGCCATGCCCGACGCGGCGATCACCACCGACATCATCGTGGGCTTTCCCGGCGAGACCGAAGCAGATTTCCAGTCCACTTTGGACACTGTACGGCAGGCGCGCTTCGCCGGCGCCTACACCTTTCAGTACTCACCCCGGGCCGGCACCCCGGCCGCGGCGATGGACAGCCAGGTGCCCAAGCCGGTCGTGCAGGAACGCTACGAGCGCCTGGTAGCGCTACAGGACGAGGTGTCCTGGGCGGAGAACAAGCGGCTGCTCGGAGAGCGCGTCGAAGTGCTGGTCGCCGCCGGGGAGGGTCGCAAGGATGCCGCGACGCACCGCTGCTCCGGACGGGCTCGGGATGGCCGGCTGGTGCACCTGGCCGGCGATGCGGCCATTCGCCCCGGTGACGTGGTCGAGACGCGGGTGAGCTATGCCGCGCCGCACCATCTGGTCGCTGACGGCCCGTTGCTTTCGCACCGCCGCACCAACGCCGGCGATGCGTCGGAGGCTGGTCTTGTCCCCGCATCGCCGGGGGTCTTGCTCGGGATGCCTGGCGTCGGCGCGCCTTAACGGGTCGCGCGCTCGGCTTGCTGGACGAATTCGCGCCGGCGCGCGAGTGCCACCTCGGCCACCTGGGCGGCGGCGTCATCGCCGGCGGCCCGGGCCCGGGCCAGCTGCGTCTCCGCCTTGCGCACCTGTTCGCGCATCTGTTCGAGCAACGGGTTGGAGCTCGCGGAGGCGCGCTCCCGCTTCGACTCGACCGCGTCCCGGACCCGCTGCTCGGCCGCGTGCATCCGGTCCTCGAGGCCGTTCCGGGGCTCCCGGCCGGCGCTCTCGTACCGCGCCTGGATGTCGCGGAGCCGGTCCTGGGCGACCCGGGGGTCGGCCACATCGAGGCCCTCTGCGTCGGCAACGAGCCGCTCCCTGGTCTCCTGCTTCACCCGGTTGGCGGCGTCACGCTCGGCGAAGGCTTCCGACCGCCGGGAGAAGAAGCGGTCCTGGGCGCCGCGGAAACGCAGCCAGAGCGCGTCCTCGACCTCCCGGCTGGCGTGCGGGACGGCCTTCCACTGCGTCATCAGCTCCTTGAGCCGCCGCGCGGTCGGACCCCAGTCGCTGGACTCCGCCAGCGAGTCCGCCTCGGTGCAGAGAGCTTCCTTGCGGGCCTGCGAATCCTTGCGCTGTACGTCGAGCTGCGCGAAGTGCGCGCCCCGGCGTCGGGTGAAGGCCGCGCGCGCGGCGGTGAGGCGCTTCCACAACTCCGCGTCGGCCTTGCGATCGGCGCCGCGGATGTCCTTCCATCCGTCGGCGATCTCGCGGAGCCGGTCACCGGCTACCTTCCACTGGGTGCCGGTCGTCGCGAGGAGCTCGGCTTCGTCGGCCAACTCACGCTTGCGCGCCAGCGCCTGCTCCGCCCGGGCGGTCCGTTCGGCGCGCAACTGCTCGCGGCGCTTCTCGGCCTTGCTCCGGACGACATCCAGCCGTTGCGCGACGGACCCCAGGTCGCCTACCACCGCGACCGCCGGCAGGGCTTCGCGCAACCGCACCACTGCGGCCATCGTGCTGGCCGGATCGGCGGCGCCGGAGTCGATCCGCTGATCGAGCAGTGCGACCTCGGTGACCAGATCGTCGTAGCGCCGGCGGTAGTGCGTCAGGCCGTCGGCCGGCGGCCCGGCCTGCCATGACCCGACCACCCGCTCGCCATGGTCGGTGCGCAGGTAGACGGTGCCGTCGTGCGCGACGCGCCCCCAGGGGCACGTCGCTGCGTTCTCGGACGTCCCCGGCTCACTCGTCGCGCCGGTCCGCGCCGGCTCGTCGTGCCCGGTGCCAGTGGTCACCCCCGCAGTATCCCAAATGCCGTCCGGGCCGAGGCCGGCGTGTCGTCCCACCGCCTACAGTCGAGCCGTGCTCGTGGCCGTCGCGGCTTGCCCGCACCCCCCGATGCTGGTGCCGGCGGTGGCGGCCGGCGCCGCCGGAGAGTTGCAGCACGTGCGCGACGCGTGCACCACGGTCATCGACCGGCTGGCCGAGGCGCGGTCCGACGTCATCTGCGTCGTGGGCGCTGCGGATTCCGTGCGGTGGTACGAGGCGGGAGACGCCGGCTCCTTCCGCCCCTATGGCGTGGCGCTGGACGTCTCGCTCGGCCGGGGTGCCGGCCGGCCGCCGACCATGCCGCTGTCGCTGACCGTCGGTGCCTGGTTGCTGCACACTGCCAGCTGGGACGGCCGCTGCGCTGCCCTTGGTGTGTCACCGGCGACCGGTGGGCCGGACCTGGCCGAACTGGCGCGGCGCCTGGTGGACCTGGCGCCCAGGGTGTCCCTGCTGGTGATGGGCGACGGCAGCGCGCGCCGCAGCGCGAAAGCGCCCGGCTACGTCGACGGCCGGGCAACCGAATTCGACCGGACCGTCGCCAGCGCCCTGGGCAGCGCCGACCCGGCCACGTTGGCCGGGCTATCGGCAGGCGTCGGCGCGGACCTGATGGCCGCCGGGACCGCGCCGTGGCGGCTGCTCGGCAGAGCCGGCGCCGGCCAGGCCTGGCAGGGCCAGTTGCTGGTCGAGTGCGCCCCGTACGGCGTGGGCTATTTCGTCGCGAGCTGGCGGCGCCGGCAGTGAGTCTCGTAGTGGCCGTGGTCGGGCCGACCGCAGCGGGCAAGTCAGGGCTGGCGGTGGAGATCGCTGCCGCGATCGGCGGGGAGGTGGTCAACGCCGACTCGATGCAGCTCTACCGCGGAATGGACATCGGCACGGCGAAGCTGACCTGGCCGCAGCGCCGCGGCATCCCGCATCACCTGCTCGACATCTGGCCGGTGACCCAGTCGGCGAATGTGGCGGAGTACCAGCGCCTGGGGCGGGCCGTGCTGCAGCAGGTGATCGACCGGGGCAGCACGCCGGTGCTCGTCGGCGGCTCCGGCCTGTATGTGCGGGGGATCCTCGACCGGATGGAGTTCCCCGGTACGGACGCTGCGCTTCGCGCCGGCCTCGAGGCGGAGCTTGCCGAGGCCGGCCCGGCCGCGTTGCACGCCCGGCTGGCGGTTGCAGATTCCGCCGCGGCTGCGGCGATCCTGCCCGGCAACGGGCGGCGCGTCGTCCGGGCGCTCGAGGTGATCGCGCTGACCGGGCGGCCGTTTGCGGCCACCCGGCCGGCGCACGAGTCGATCTACGACGCCGTCCACATCGGAATCGATCCGCCGGTAGACCGGCTGGACCGCCGCATCGACGCCCGGGTCGGGCAGATGTATGCCGACGGCCTGATCGAGGAGGTGCGCGCACTGTTGGCCGACGGACTCCGCGAGGGCCGGACGGCGCGCCGCGCCGTGGGTTATGCCCAGGTGCTGCGTCTCCTGGGCGGTCAGCTCACCGAGGCGGAGGCGCGGGAGGCCACCTCGCGGGCGACCCGTCGGCTGGCCCGCCGGCAACGGTCGTGGTTCCGTCAGGATCCGCGGCTGCACTGGCTGGACCGGCCTGACCTCGGCGCGGCCCTGGACGCGGTCCGCCGGCGCCGCCCGACCGGACAGTAGGCTGGATGATCATGCTCGAATTCGTGAAGGGCCACGGCACCGAGAACGACTTCGTCCTGCTGCCCGACCCGCACGGCGCGATCGAGTTGACCGTCCCCCTGGTCCGGGCGCTGTGTGACCGGCGGAGCGGGATCGGTGCGGACGGGGTGCTGCGGGTCGTGCCGGACCGCGGCAGGCAGGGTGGGTGGTTCATGGACTACCGCAATGCCGACGGGTCGACTGCGCAGATGTGCGGCAACGGGATCCGGGTGTACGCGCGGTACTTGGTGGACGCCGGACTGGCCGCAGCCGGGGACCTCGAGCTCGGCACCCGTGACGGCCCGCGACGAGTGCGGCTCGGCCGCACCGGCGACGTGACCGTCGACATGGGCCCGGCCCAGATAGCCGGGGAGAGCTCGGCCGAAATCAGTGGCCGGCGACTGCCCGGCGTCTGCGTGAGCATGGGCAACCCGCACCTGGTGTGCGTGGTCCCCGGTGGCCTGTCCGGCTACGACCTCAGCCACCCGCCCGACGTGGACCGCACCGCCTTTCCCGACGGTGTCAACGTCGAACTGGTGGCCCACCTCGGCGAACGCCACGTCGCGATGCGGGTGCACGAGCGCGGGGTGGGCGAGACGCGCTCGTGCGGCACCGGGGCCTGTGCCGCCGTGGTGGCGGTGGCGGCACGGGCGCCCGCCGGCGACGGGGAGTGGACGGTGGATGTCCCCGGTGGGCGGCTGGCCGTTCACCTCGCCGGCGGGGGCGCCAGCCTCAGCGGCCCCGCAGTCATCGTCGGCGGCGGCACACTGGACGAGAACTGGCTCAGCGCGGTCTAGCTAGCCGGGGTCGCCGTCAGGACCGCTGCAGCGCGGACCGCCGCGGCCACTGCCGGCGCCACCGCCGGGTCGAACACACTCGGCACGATGAAGCTGGCGTTGAGTTGCTCACCGTCGACGACGTCGGCGATCGCCCGAGCCGCTGCCAGCGACATCTCCCGGGTGAACCCGCGGGCGTGCGCGTCGAGCAGGCCACGAAAGATGCCGGGAAACGCCAGCACGTTGTTGATCTGATTCGGCTCGTCACTGCGGCCCGTGGCAACGACGGCTGCGTACTTTCGCGCTGCCCGCGGATCCACCTCCGGGTCCGGGTTGGCCAGCGCGAAGACGATCGCGCCGGCAGCCATGGTCGCAATGTCCGCGCCGGCCAGGATGTTCGGTGCGCTGACGCCGATGAACACGTCGGCTCCGGCCAACGCGCCACGCAGGTCCCCGGCATAGCCACGCGGGTTGGTGTGCTCGGCCAGCCAGCGCATCGACGGGTCGAGACCAGTCAGACCTGGATGCAGTGCGCCCATCCGGTCGCATGCGATCAGGTCCCCGACCCCTTGCGCCAGCAGCAATTTCATGATGGCGCTGCCGGCGGCGCCGGCACCGGACACCACCACGCGCACTCCGGCGAGGCTCTTGCCGACCACCCGCAGCGCGTTGGTCAGGGCGGCCAGTACGACGACGGCCGTACCGTGCTGGTCATCGTGGAAGACCGGGATGTCGAGCAGTTCGGTCAGCCGGCGCTCCACCTCGAAGCACCTCGGTGCGGCGATGTCCTCGAGATTGATGCCGCCGTACGCCGGCGCGATGCAGCGGACCACCTCCACGATCGTGTCGGTGTCCTGGCTGTCGATCACCACCGGCCACGCGTCGACGCCGGCGAACCGCTTGAACAGCGCCGCCTTGCCCTCCATGACCGGCAACGCGGCGGCCGGGCCGAGGTTGCCCAATCCCAGCACCGCCGAGCCGTCACTCACCACGGCGACCGTGTTGCGCTTGATGGTCAGGCGCCGCGCGTCCTCAGGGTCCTTCGCGATGGCGAGGCAGACCCGGGCCACCCCGGGCGTGTAGGCCCGGGACAACTCGTCGCGGTTGCGCAGTGACACCTTGGGCGTCACCTCGATCTTGCCGCCGAGGTGCAGCAGGAAGGTGCGGTCGCTGACCTTGCGAACTTCGACGCCCTCGATCGCGGTCAGCGCGGCGGTGACCCGCTCCGCGTGCTCTCCATCCGCGGTGTCGCAGGTGATGTCCACGACGATCCGGTCCGGCTGCGACTCCACCACGTCCAGCGCGGTGACCACCGCGCCGGCGCCGCCGACCGCCGTGGTGAGGCGGCCGACGGCCTGCGGGTCGGGCGGGACGGCCACCCGGACGGTGATGGAGTAGCCGGCGCTGGGCGGTGGCGAGGTTCCCATCGCCGGCAGCGTCATCGGGCCATCGTGTCAGCCGGTCGTCAGACCATCCAGCTGAGCACCGATGTGGACTGTAGATACACCAGGACGCACATCAGCAGCAGGAACAGGATGCTCCATCCGATGACCCGGCGGAACAGCTCACCCTCGCGTCCCCCCAGCCCCACTGCGGCGGCCGCGATGGCGAGGTTCTGCGGTGAGATCATCTTGCCCAGGACCCCGCCCGAGGAGTTGCCGGAGGCCATCAGCACCGGGCTCAGGTGCGCCTTGGTTGCCGCGGTCACCTGCAGCGCGCCGAACAGGGAGTTCGACGACGTGTCCGACCCGGTCACGGCGACCCCCAGCCACCCCAGCACGGGGGAGAGCAGCGCGAACGCACCGCCGGCGCCGGCCATCCAGTTGCCCAGCGTCGCCGTCTGACCGGATGCGTTCATCACGAACGCCAGCGCGAGGACCGCCATTACGGTCAGGATCGCGGTGGCGAGCTGGCGCAGGCTGCGGCCGTACGCGGCCACCGCCCGGGCGGGCGACACCCGCAGCACCAGGGCGGTGATGATGCCGGCGATCAGCAGCAGGGTGCCGGCCGCGATCAGCCAGTCGAGCTTGAACACGATGAGGCTTAGCGGCTTGCCCTTGCCGTTGATCACGTGCAGACCGGGCCAGTTGAACAGCTTGGTGACCGCGTTGAGGCCGGTGCCGGTCTCACCCACCTTCAGTGGCGGCTTTCCCTTGATGGCCGGGATGTTCGCGATCACGAAGATGGCAATGATGATGAGGTACGGCGCGTAGGCGCGGGCCACCTCACCAGGGCGATCCGGCGGCGCGGCGGCATCGCGACCGTCCACGCGGCGGGCAAAATCAGCCGTGGGCTCGTCAGCGGATCCGCCGGCCACAGCCGGTACGGCCCGGCCGCCGGCCTCGCGGTAGCCCTCGCTCGGCTGCCACACCCGCAGGAAAAGCACCAGGGCCAGCGCGGACAGCAGCGACGCGACGATGTCGGCCAGCGGCACGGACACGTAGTTGGACGTGGCGAACTGGGCGAGGCCGAAGACCACGCCGCAGACCAGTCCGGCCGGCCAGGTCTGCCGCAGGCCGCGCCGGCCGTCAACGATGAAGATCAGCGCCAGTGGCACGAAGATGGCGAGCACCGGCGTCTGCCGGCCGACCGTCGAACCCAGATCGCTGACCGACAACGTCGTGATCTTCGCCAGAGTGATGATCGGGATGGCCAGTGCGCCGAAGGCGACCGGCGCCGTGTTGGCCACCAGCGCGACGGTGGCGGCCTTGAGCGGCTGGAAACCCAGCGCGATCAGCATGACCGCGGTGATCGCCACCGGTGTGCCGAAGCCGGCCAACGCCTCGAGGAGTGCACCGAAGCAGAAGGCGATGATCACCGCCTGGATGCGCTGGTCGTCACTGACCCGGGCGAAGGAGCGACGGAGCACGTCGAAGTGACCGGTCTCGACGGTCATGTTGTAGATCCAGATCGCGTTGATCACGATCCACAGGATCGGGAAGAACCCGAACGCCGCGCCGTCCGTGCCGGCCAGGATCGCCTGCCCGACGGGCATCGAATAGACGACGACCGCGATCACGAGAGAGACCGCCAGTGCGACGAGTGCGGCGACCCAGGCGCGGACCTTGAACACGCCGAGCAGCAGGAACAGCGTGAGCAGCGGGAGCACCGCGACCAGCGAGCTGTAGAACAGCGAGTTGCCGATCGGATCGAGTACCTGCTTGTACATGGTCATCCCTCCGGGGAAAGCGACGGCCCGCCGAGGCCGTCGAGGCCGACGCCGCGGATGGAGGCGTCGATGACCTCCGCAGTGTGCCGGAGACCGATCTGCTTGTCCTGTTTTGCCAGAGCGGCCGCGACCTGCATCAGGCAGCCGGGATTGGCGGTGACCAGGAGCTCCGCGCCGGTGCCGGCGATGTTGGCGGCCTTGCGCTCGCCGAGTGCTTCGGCTGCGGCCGGTTGCAGCAGGTTGTATACGCCGGCCGAGCCGCAGCACAGCTCGGCCTCGGGGATCTCGCGCAACTGCAGGTCCGGTATCTCGCGCAGCAGTTGCCGGGGCTGCGCGCGCACCCCTTGCGCGTGCGCCAGGTGGCAGGCGTCGTGGTAGGCCACCGTGACCGGCAGTGGGTGACGCTCCGCCCGCGGCCCGAGTTCGACAAGGTACTCGGCCAGGTCACGGACCTTCGCTTCGAAGCCGCGCGCCCGCTCGGCGTAGACCGGATCGTCGCGCAGCAGGTGGGCGTACTCCTTCATCGTGGACCCGCAGCCGGCGGCATTGACGACGACGGCGTCGACGGCGGCCGCCTCGAACGTGTCGATGAGCCGCCGGGCGAAGGCGATGCCCTCGCCCTCCCGGCCGTTGTGTACCGACAGGGCCCCGCAGCAGCCCTGGGTCCGAGGTATCACGACGTCGCAGCCCTCGGCCGCGAGCACCCGCGCGGTCGCCGCGTTCACCTGCGGGAAGAACACTCCCTGCACGCAGCCGGTCAGCATCCCGACGACGGCCCGGCGCTGGCCCTGCGCGGGGATCCGCTCGGGCAGCCGGTCGGCCCGGCCCATCGGCGGGGCGATGGACTCCATCACCCGCAGGCTCGCCGGCAGCCGATCGAGGAGCCGGCTGCGGCGCAGCACGCGTCCGGCCCGCGAGCGCTGGTAGAGCCGTAGCGGCCCGCGCAGCACCCGCAACCGCTTGGGGTAGGGGAAGAGCGCGAAGATGGCCTCGCGCAGCATCCGCTGGCCGACGCCGCGGTCATGCCGGCGCTCGACCTGCGAGCGGGTGGCCTCGATCAGCTTGTCGTACTGCACGCCGGACGGGCAGGCGGTCACGCAGGCCATGCACCCCAGGCAACGGTCGAAATGGGTGACCATGGAGTCCGACAGCGGCTCACCCTCGAGACCCTGCTGCATCAGATAGATGCGGCCGCGCGGGGAGTCCATCTCCTCGCCCCACAGGGTGTATGTCGGGCAGGTGGGCAGGCAGAAGCCGCAGTGCACGCAGTCGTCGACGAGTTCGCGGTCGGGTGGGTGTACGTCGTCGAAGGCGCCGGCCGGCCCGCTGCTCGGCGCGCCGGCCGTCGGCATCGTCATCTGCGGCCGCGACTCGTCGACGGTCATCAGATCCCTCCCACGAAACGGCCGGGGGCCAGCCGGTGGTCGGGGTCGAACTGGTCCTTGAGCCGGCGCATCAGGGCCAGCGCGGGGACCGGTCCCCACGGGTCTACTGCGGTGCGCACCGCCGCCGGCGCGGTCAGCACGACGGTGGATCCGCCGGCGCCGGCCGTGAGGGTCCGCAGGGCCTCCACGAACCCGGCTACCGCCGCCGGGTCGGCGTCCGCGGGCAGGCCGGCGTAGAGCACGCCGACCCCAGCCGAACCGCGCACGTCGGGGGTCAGCCCGCCGGCAGCCGCCGCCGCGGAGATCCCGGTCAGGACCCGCGGGACGGTGGCCGTCTCGGCGGTCAGCTTGATGGTCGTCGGGCCGGGCAGCCGGCTCCACCAGGACGGTTGCTGGTCATTGACCCGCGCCCCCGCCCCGAGCAGCGAGCTGATGGTGGCCGCGCGCGCCTCGACTCCCGCCCCGAGCCCCTCCAACAGGACGGCCACTGTCACTGCCCCGTCGGGCGCCGGCTGGGACACCTCAACCGCCGTCGGCGCTGTCTGGGAGTCGAGCACCCCGGCCACCGGGGCAGCCGCGGCCGCGGCATCCGGCAGCTCGACGCCGACCCAGGCGGCGGTCTCCGGCAGCGGGTGCAGCCGGAAGATCGCCTCGGTGATCACCCCGAGGGTGCCGAACGCGCCGGCATAGAGCTTGCCGAGGTCATAGCCGGCGACGTTCTTGACGACTTTGCCGCCGCTGTGGGTGACGGCGCCGTCGGCCCGGACCACGGTGATCCCGATCAGCAGGTCGCGGATGGTGCCGTAGAGCAAGCGTGACGGGCCGGTCAGCGCCGTGGAGATGACCCCGCCGACGGTCGAGCCGGGCACCACCTCATCGATGGCCAGTCGCTGGCCGGCCGTGGCCAGCACGCCGGCCAACTCGGTCAGCTTGACGCCGGGCTGCACGCGCACCACCAGATCGCCGGCGGCGTGCTCCAGCACCGAGTCGAGGGCGGAGACGTCGATCACTAAGTCCACAGTGGATGGTGGGCAGCCCCAGGTCAGCTTGGTGCCGGCGCCCCGCGGCACGACGGTGAGCCCGTCCTGCGCAGCGCAGCGGAGCACCTCGGCGACCCCGTCCTGGTCGGCCGGCGCGGCTACCGCCGCCGCCGGCACGCCGTCAACGGCGTCGGACTCGCCGGCGGCGCGGGCCCGGTCGTCGCCACAGGCCTTGCGCAGCCGGTCGAGCACGGCCGGGTCAGAAGACATCAGCCAACCCGGCGGCCTGGAGTGGATGCGGCCCCTTGTGGCGCCCCGGGACCTCACCGCACAACCGAGGCGTCGGGAAGATCTTGCCCGGGTTGCACAACCCGGCCGGGTCGAAGGCGCAGCGCAGCATCTGCATGGTGTCGAGGTCCTCGGCGGTGAACATCCGCGGCATGTGCTTGGCCTTGTCCGCGCCGACGCCGTGCTCGCCGGTGATCGAGCCGCCCTGGCTGATGCACAGGTCGAGGATGGCGCCCGAGACCTCCTCGGCCTGCTCACCCTGCCCCTCGACCTCGTCGTCGAAGAGCACGAGTGGGTGCAGGTTTCCGTCGCCGGCGTGGAAGACGTTGGCCACCCGGATCCCGCGCTCGGCGGAGAGCTCCGCGATCTTGCGCAACACCTCGGGCAGCGCGGTCCGCGGGATGACACCGTCCTGGACGATGTAGTCGGGGCTGATCCGGCCCACCGCGGCGAAGGCGGACTTGCGGCCCTTCCAGAACAGCGCCCGCTGCGTGTCATCCTCGGCGATCCGGATCTCGAAGGCGCCGTGGTCACGGCAATGGCCTTCGACCGCGGCGAAGGTGTGCTCGACCTCCGCGGCCGGGCCGTCCAGCTCGACGATGAGCACCGCGCCGGCGCCCTGCGGATACCCGCATGCGACGGCCGCCTCAGCAGCCTCGATGGCCAGCGCGTCCATCATCTCCACCGCTGCCGGCAGCACGCCGGCCCCGATGATGGCCGACACCGCCGCGCCGGCGTCGTCGGTGGAATGGAAGGCGGCCAGCAGCGTCTGCACCGCCTCGGGGGTGCGCAGCAGGCGCACGGTGACCTCCGTGGCGATGCCCAGGGTGCCCTCCGAGCCGACGAACGCGCCGAGCAGGTCGTAGCCCGGCGCGTCGGCCGACTTCCCCCCGCCGAGTCGGACCACCTCGCCGTCCGGCGTCACGATCTCGCAGCCGGTGACATGGTTGACCGTGAAGCCGTACTTCAGGCAGTGCGCTCCGCCGGAGTTCTCTGCCAGGTTGCCGCCGATCGAGCAGATCTGCTGGCTGGACGGGTCGGGCGCGTAGTAGTAGCCCTCCGGCGTGGCCTGCCGGGTCACCTGCAGGTTGATCACACCGGGGTCGACCACCGCGCGTTGGTTGGCGATGTCGACCTCGTGCACGGTGCGCATCTGCGAAGTCACGATCAACACGCCGTCGGCGTGCGGCAACGCCCCGCCGGACAGGCCGGTGCCGGAGCCCCGGGCCACGAACGGCACCCCGGCTTCGTAGCAAGCTCGTACGACGGCCTGCACCTGCTCGGTCGAGCGCGGCAGCGCCACCAGCGCCGGCGTGACGCGGAAGTGCGCCAGCCCGTCACACTCGTAGGTGCGTAGCTGCTGCCGATCGGTCAGCACCGCGTCGTCGTCGAGTGCCTCGCGGAGGAGTTCCGCCAGCGCCAGGGCCGAGCCGGCCGCCATCTAGGGCATCCGGTCGTACGCCGGCAGGGTGAGGAAGTCGGCGAACTCGTCGGCCAGCGCGACTTCGGCAAACAGCTTCCGGGCCTCCGCGTATGCCTGCGGGTCATCCAGTTTGGCCAGTTCCTCGTCGATGATCCGCTCGACCAGCTCGCGGGTGACCTTCTCGCCGCCGGTCAGGGTCACGTCGTTGTGCAGCCACTGCCAGACCTGCGATCGCGAGATCTCCGCGGTCGCCGCGTCCTCCATCAGGTTGAACACCGCCACCGCGCCGGCGCCCTTGAGCCAGGAGGCGAGGTACTGCAGGGCGACGCTCACGTCGTTGCGCAGCCCCTCCTCGGTTACCTCGCCGGGGGTCGACCGGATGTCGAGTATCTGGTCGGCCGTTACGTGGACCTCTTCGCGGGTCCGTTCTAGCTGGTTGGGGCGCTCGCCCAGGACGGAGTCGAAGACCTCGCGGCACAGCGGCACCAGGTCGGGGTGGGCCACCCAGGAGCCGTCGAAGCCGTCGCGGGCCTCGCGCTCCTTGTCGTCGCGGACCTTGGCCATCGCCTTGTCGTTGACCTCGGGGTCCTTGCGGCTGGGAATGAACGCCGCCATCCCGCCGATCGCGTGTGCCCCGCGGCTGTGGCAGGTGTGCACCAGCAACTCGGTGTACGCGCGCATCGCCGGCGCGGTCATCGTCACCGAGTTGCGGTCCGGGACCAGGAACTCCGAGCCGCGGGTGCGGAACACCTTGATCATCGAGAACAGGTAGTCCCACCGGCCGGCGTTCAGGCCGGCCGAGTGGTCGCGCAGTTCGTAGAGGATCTCCTCCATCTCGAACGCGGCGGGGATCGTCTCGATCAGGACGGTGGCCCGGATGGTTCCGTGCGAGATGCCGAGCATCTCCTGGGCCTGGACGAAGACGTCGTTCCACAGCCGCGCCTCGAGGTGACTCTCCATCTTGGGCAGGTAGAAGTACGGGCCCTTGCCGGCGTCGATCTGCCGTTGCGCGCAGTGGAAGAAATACATGGCGAAGTCGAACAGGCTGCCCGACACCGGCTCCCCATCGACCAGCACGTGCTTCTCCGGCAGGTGCCAGCCGCGCGGCCGCACCACGATGGTCGCCAGTTCGGCCGGATCCTTCAGCGCGTAGGACTTGCCCTCGCTGCTGGTGAAGTCGATCTTGCGGTCCAGGGCGTTGCGCAGGTTGAGCTGGCCGCCGACCATGTTCTGCCACAACGGGGTGTTGGCATCCTCGAAGTCGGCCAGCCACACCTTGGCGCCGGAGTTCAGCGCGTTGATCGTCATCTTCGGGTCGGTCGGCCCGGTGATCTCCACCCGCCGGTCGACCAGGCCGGGTGCCGGGTCGGCTACTCGCCAGTCGCCCTCCCGGACGCCTTTGGTCTCCGGCAGGAAGTCCAGCGCTGCGCCGGCCGAGATCTCCTGCTGGCGGGCGGCCCGGGCGGCGAGCAGCTCCAGCCGGCGCTGGCCGTGCCGGCGCTGCAGCGCCTCGAGGAAACCGAGGGCATCGGCACTGAGGATCTCGTCGTAGCCGTCGCCGGGCGGGCCAGTCACTTCGAGCGGCACGAACGCCTCCTGGGCCCCGGTTAGGTCTTGCGTGCGCCTACCCGGGAAACCCGGGTGCCACACGCAGCGGTGCGTGACACCATCGAGGGCGATGACCGTACCGTTGCCCGAGCCCGGCCGTACAGATCCCGTTGGTACGCCGCCCCGGCTCACACCAGATAGCTCCGACGACGGCGAGCAGCTCGACCTCGCCGATCGGCAGGCGCTGCGCCGGGTGGCCGGCCTGTCCACCGAGCTCGCCGACGTCACCGAGGTCGAGTACCGCCAGCTCCGCCTGGAGCGGGTCGTGCTCGTCGGGGTCTGGACCAGCGGGACGCTGGCCGATGCCGAGAACTCGCTGGCCGAGCTCAAGGCGCTGGCCGAGACGGCGGGATCGCTGGTCCTCGATGGCGTGATCCAGCGCCGCGACCGGCCGGACCCGGCCACCTACATCGGTTCGGGCAAGGCCAAGGAGCTGCGCTCGATCGTCGTCGCCGAGGGCGCGGACACGGTGGTGTGTGACGGTGAGCTCTCGCCCGGCCAGCTGCGCCAGCTCGAGGAAGTCGTCAAGGTCAAGGTCATCGACCGGACGGCACTGATCCTGGACATCTTTGCCCAGCACGCCCGCAGCCGTGAGGGCAAGGCGCAGGTGGAGTTGGCGCAGCTGCAGTACATGCTGCCGCGGTTGCGCGGGTGGGGGGAGTCGATGTCGCGGCAGGCCGGCGGCCGGGTGGCCGGCGGTGGCGGCATAGGCACCCGGGGGCCGGGCGAGACCAAGATCGAGACCGACCGCCGGCGGATCCGGTCGAAGATTTCCCGGCTGCGCGGCGACATCAAGGGGATGGGTACCGCCCGGGACGTCAAACGGCAGGAGCGGTCCCGCAAGGAGGTGCCGGCGGTGGCCATCGCCGGCTACACCAACGCCGGCAAGTCCTCACTGCTCAACCGGATCACCGGGGCCGGCGTCCTCGTCGAGGATGCTCTCTTCGCCACCCTGGACCCGACCGTCCGCCGGGCCGAGGCCGCCGACGGCCGCTCGTACACGCTGACCGACACGGTGGGCTTCGTCCGGCACCTGCCCCACCAACTGGTCGAGGCGTTCCGCTCCACGCTCGAGGAGGTCGGCCAGGCGGACCTGCTTGTCCACGTCGTCGACGGCTCGCATCCCGATCCCACGTCGCAGATCGAGGCCGTGCACGAGGTGCTCACCGAGATCGACGCCCTGCACCTGCCTGAGCTGATCGTGGTGAACAAGGTGGACGTCGCCGACCCGGACATGCTGAGCCGGCTGCGCCGGCTGCTCCCCGGTGCCTGCTTCGTCTCCGTCCGCACCGGCGAGGGCATCGAGGCGCTGCGCGCGGACATCGAGGCGCGACTGCCGCGGCCCGCGGTCGCCGTCGACGTTCTGGTGCCCTACTCGCGTGGTGACCTGGTGTCCCGGGTGCATGACGACGGCGAGGTGCTTGCCGAGTCGCATACCGGCGCGGGGACGCATCTGCAGGCTCGGGTCACGCCGGCGCTGGCCGCCGACCTGCGGCCCTTCGCCACCGCCTAGATCGCCTTGACCAGCCGGCGCGGGCGGGCGGATCGCCCTAGCGGTTCTCCAAGCGCCAGACGGCGTCGCTGAGGCTGAACGGCATGTTCGGCCCGGCAAGCACGTACTGCAGCGCCGGCCTGGTCAACCGGCGACGTTGGTGGCCATCGTCCATCCCGTGCCGGCTGCAGCCGCTGTAGCGAACGACGACCTGGCTGGTGGCAGTTTCCGCCCTGATCGTCACGACGATGACTTCATCGCCGAGCGTCGCCTGTGGAATACAGTCCTGTGGTGTGTCCGGCCCACCACCGGGTGGCGCGCCGGCCAGCACTCGCGCGAGTTGGCTTGCGCCGCTCTGGGACAGTCTTGACGAGGCGAGCAGCGGGGCTGGCGGGCTCGGCATGCCGCCGCCGGGCAGCTGGTACCGGCAGATGCTGACCGTCGTGATGGGCTGCGTGGCGACCTGCGAGATCGGAGCGGCGTGTGGTCGCCATTGGCGATCAGCGATGACCGGGGCAGTCGTGCGGCAGCCGGCTTGGTCTACCCGCCGGACCGGTTGCAATGACGCCAGGATCCGCTCGGCCTGCCCGCGCTGGTTGTCTAGGACGTCGAGCTGCACTCCGGCCACGGAGCGTCGGTATTCGCGCCAACCTGCCCCGACATCGCGCCGCAGTCCGCTCGGCTCACGGGCCGGCTGTAACCAGGCATGTGCAGCCCGCAGCGCGACCGGCGGCTCCGTAGTCGCGCACCGAACCGCCCATACCGGGCCCTGCCGGCCAACGGTCGGGAGTTGCGGCTTGTCCGACGTGCACCAGGGGGATCCGGTCACCCCCCACTTCCAAGTGGCCGGCACCGTCAATTGGACGCCGCCGTAGGACTCCCAGCGCCACCCTCGGGGTGCGAGCCGTACGTCGCCGCTCGCGGCGGGGGCGGCCCTCACCCCGGCCGTGATCCCCCCCACTGCGATGACG
>JALZAK010000124.1 GCA_030948385.1 Actinomycetota bacterium | reverse complement strand
ACGTTGACGGCGATCAGCACCCCAGCGGTCACCACGGCGATAGTGACCACGACCACGCCGGCGACGACCGCGACGATCAGGCCGGTGCGCCGTGGCCGCGGCGGCGGCGGAGCAAAGCCGACGGGCGGCGGGTAGCCCGGTGGGTAGGGAGGTGGTGGCGACCCCGACCCGTACTGCTGGGGAGGCCGCGGCACCCAGGGATCGGTCATGTTGCCCAGTGTGTCACTAAGTTGACGGATTGTAGTTATCGGTCACAATTCCGGCCGCGGTCCCGCACCCTTCGGCGCAGGACCGTGGCCGGCCTTGCTTGCTCTTACGGTGCGGTGAGCTTCGCCGCCGCCGCGAGGGCCGGGAGTAGCACGTCCGCCTTGGGCGTGCCGAGCCCAGTGACCGGGTCCCATCCGGGCGTGGCCGGGTAGCCGGCGATGCTCGGGTCGGTCTGGTTGGTGTTCATCGTCGCAATGTCGTTGAACGCCGCGGCGTAGGTAGTCGAGCTGGCCGCCAGGGCGTACAGATCGTCGTTGATCAGACCCAGCCGCTGACCGGCGATCTGGTCGGTGATGGCGACCAGCCCGGCCCACTGCGGCGAGCTGGCGGAGGTGCCGCCGACCACGTACCAGCCGCTGCTGCACGGGTCACCGCTCGGGCAGATCAAGCCGCTGCTGACGTCGCCGGGGGCAGTGTCGTAGATCAGCGGGCCGGTGCCGGCACTGGCCTGATACGCCACGTCGGGCACCCCGCGCATGCCGGTGTACGGGTACGAGCCGGCCGGCGCGGTGGCCGGGTTCTGGTAGCTGGGCCGGGCGAACACGTGGCTGAAGCCACCTCCGGAGAAGGTCCAGGCGACCTCGCGAGCCCCTGGGTACAGCGGGCACTTACCGCCAGGGTGAACGCTGTCGACGTGCGTGCCGGTCTCGGCATCGGTGCACAGGTACGTGCCGCCGACACCGGTGACCAGCGGGTCGGAGGCGGGCCAGCCCACCGACGGGAACGGGATGACCCGGGGGTTCTTGACCGGCTGCTTGTAGTTGTTAGCGCTGCCGCCGTCACCTGAACTGGCCAGAACGGTGACGCCGCTAGCCGCAGCCGACACGAACGCGTGGCGCAGGTTCAGCAGGGATTGTGGGCTGCCGAAAGCCTCCTCGCCGGAGCCGAAGCTCTGAGTGATGACGTCGGCCAGGCCGTGGTCGATCACGTACTGCTCGGCGTTCATGAACTGCGGGAAGCCCTGGACGCCCAGCGTCTCGGCGGTGGGGGTCGTCACCAGCAGGATGTTGGCCATCGGCGCGGTGGCGTGTGCCATCTGGACGTCGAGGGCGACCTCGAGCGCCCATGCGTTGCGGGCTTCCTGGCCGGTGCCGTGGCTGCCTGACGGGGGCGCCTTGACCTGGGTATTGCCCTGCTTGAGCTCGGAGAAAGTTGGCAAGCCCGTGGTGCAGGTCACGCCGGGGAAACCGCACATCATGGGCAGCCCGAACCGCTGGCTATAGACCTTGAGGTCACTTGCCACCGTGGGATAGCCGAAGGCATCGACGATCGCGATGGTACGGCCACGGCCGTCCTTGCCGGCGGCGATGAGCTTGTCCACGCCGTAGGACGCGCGCAGCGACTGCGGCGTGAAGCAGCGCCGGCCGGCGCTGTAGCACTCAGCCTCGGTTGGTGGGATCTCGCCGGCCTTGAGGTGGGTGAACTCGCTGACGGCCGGTCGGGGTGCCGGCTGTGCAGCCAGTCGTGCGCTGTGGCCGACGGTGGGTGGCCCGGCGCCGAACGCCGCGAGTGCGACGACGGCGAGCGGCGACAGCAGGGTGAGTTGCCGGCGCAGGGTGGGTCGAAACAACGGGTGCCTCCTGGGCGGTGGGTTTGGCTCACTGCCCCCGCAGCGAGCCGACTGGGCCTGCAGCCTCGGGGATCCGCCGCGCCCGCGCAAGGGGTGGACCGATTGCGGCCGCAAGGGGCGCTTTGCGTCGGGCCATTCGGGTGACGCTATGCCCGCCCGGCTTGATCAGCGCAGGGCCCGGCGCAGGAAATCCACCTGGAGCAGCAGCAGGTTCTCGGCGACGACTTCCTGGGAGGTCATGTGCGTGACGCCGGACAACGGCAGCACGGTGTGTGGCCGGCCGGCCGCCAGGAGCGCGGAGGACAGCCGCAGGGAGTGGGCGACGACGACGTTGTCGTCGGCCAGCCCATGGA
>JALZAK010000110.1 GCA_030948385.1 Actinomycetota bacterium | reverse complement strand
TCAGACCCCGACGGTCCAGGTGTCCTTGCCGCGGATCAGCTCGTCGAGGTCGGCCGGTCCGGCAGACCGAGCCGTTTCGAGCTGGCCGGCCATCAGCTCGTCGTACGTCGGCCGCTGCACCGAACGGAAGACGCCGATCGCGGTGCGGGCCAGGCTGGTGTCGGCCAGCCGGGACAACGCGAAGGCCAGGTCGGGGTTTTCGGCATGGGCGTCGTGCACCAGGATGGCGTCCTCGCCGGCAGTGGCCACGTCCACCGGCTGCAGGGTCGCGTCGGCGGCCCGGACGATGCCCTTGTCCAGATCCTTGCCGTACCGGATCGGCTGGCCGTGCTCGAGCCGGATGGTGAAGTCGTCGCGGGTATCGGGATCCTTGAGCGGCTCGAAGGCGTCGTCGTTGAAGATGTTGCAGTTCTGGTAGATCTCCACCAGGGCGGTGCCGCTGTGTTCGGCCGCCGCCCGCAGGACCGAGGTCAGGTGCTTGCGGTCGGAGTCGATGGTCCGGGCGACGAACGTCGCCTCGGCGCCCAGCGCGAGCGAGACCGGATTGAAGGGATAGTCCAGCGACCCCATCGGGGTCGACTTGGTGATCTTGCCGAGCTCGGAGGTGGGGGAGTACTGGCCCTTGGTCAGGCCGTAGATCCGGTTGTTGAACAGCAGGATCTTGAGGTTGACATTGCGCCGCAGGGCGTGGATCAGGTGGTTGCCGCCGATCGAGAGCGCGTCACCGTCGCCGGTCACCACCCAGACGGACAGGTCGGGGCGGGACACCGACAGGCCGGTGGCGATCGCCGGCGCCCGGCCGTGGATCGAGTGCATGCCGTAGGTGTTCATGTAGTACGGGAACCGCGACGAGCAGCCGATGCCGGAGACGAACACGATGTTCTCCCGGCGCAGTCCCAGCTCGGGCATGAAGCCCTGGACAGTTGCCAGGATCGCGTAGTCACCGCAGCCAGGGCACCAGCGGACCTCCTGGTCGGTCTTGAAGTCCTTGGCCTTCTGCGGGACGTCGGTCTTGGGCACCAGCCGCAGTGAGTCCGCTACCGACTCAGACATGGGCGATCACGTCCTCGAGTACGCCGGCAATCTCCTCGGCCCGGAACGGCAGGCCGCGCACCTTGTTGTAGCCGATCGCGTCGACGAGGAAGCGGCCGCGGATGAGCAGGGCCAGCTGCCCGAGGTTCATCTCCGGGATCACCACCCGGTCGTAGCCGTGCAGCACCTGTTCGGTGTTGGCCGGGAACGGGTTGAGGTGGCGCAGGTGCGCCTGCGCGATGTGGCGCCCTTCGCGGCGGATCGACCGGCAGGCAGCCCCGATCGGCCCGTACGTCGAGCCCCAGCCCAGCACCAGCACCCGGGCTTCCCCCGATGGGTCCTCGACGGCCAGCGGCGCAATGTCGCGGGCGATGCCGTCGACCTTGGCCTGCCGGATCCGCACCATCAGGTCGTGATTGACCGGGTCGTAGGAGATCGTGCCGGAGCCGTCGGCCTTCTCCAGCCCGCCGATCCGGTGCTCCAGGCCGGCGGTGCCGGGGATCGCCCACGGCCGGGCAAGGGTGTCCGCGTCGCGTAGGTACGGCCAGAACTCGCCGTCATGATTGGGCTCGGTGGCGAATTCCACGGTCAGGTCGGGAAGTTCCGATGCCGCCGGCAGCCGCCACGGCTCGGATCCGTTGGCCAGGTAGCCGTCACTGAGCAGCATTACCGGAGTCCGGTACTTGGTGGCGATCCGCACGGCTTCGATCGCGGCGTCGAAGCAGTCGGCCGGCGACTGCGGCGCCACGATCGGCACCGGCGCCTCGCCGTTGCGGCCGAACATCGCCTGTAGCAGGTCGGACTGCTCGGTCTTGGTGGGCAGCCCGGTCGACGGGCCGCCGCGCTGGACGTCGACCACGACCAGTGGCAACTCCAGCGACACGGCCAGCCCGATCGTCTCGGACTTCAGCGCGATGCCCGGCCCGGACGTGGTGGTCACGCCGAGGGCGCCGCCGAAGGCGGCGCCGAGAGCGGCGCCGATGCCGGCGATCTCATCCTCGGCCTGGAACGTGCGCACCCCGAACCGCTTGTGCTTGGACAGCTCGTGCAGGATGTCGCTGGCCGGGGTGATCGGGTAGGCACCGAGGAACAGCTGCAGGCCGGCGCGCACCGACGCGGCGACCAGCCCGTTGGACAGCGCGACGTTGCCAGAGATGTTGCGGTAACTGCCCGCCGGCATCACCGCCGGCTTGATCTCGTACTGGACCGAGAAGTCCTCGGTCGTCTCGCCGAACGCCCAGCCGGCCTGGAAGGCGGCGATGTTGGCCGCCGCGATCTCCGGCAGCTTGGCGAACTTGGTGTGCAGGAATTTCAGGGTGCCCTCGACCGGCCGGTCGTAGAGCCAGGTGAGCAAGCCGAGGGCGAACATGTTCTTGGCCCGCTCGGCCTCCTTCTTGGAGATGTCGAAGGCCTTCAGCGCTTCGACCGTCATCGAGGTCAGCGCCACCGGGTGGACGGCGTAGCCCTCCAGCGAGCCGTCCTCGAGCGGGTTGGCGGCGTAGCCGACCTTGGCCAGCGCGCGGGCGCCGAACTCGTCGGTGTTGACGATGATGTCCGCGCCTCGCGGGACGTCGCCGATGTTGGCCTTGAGGGCCGCCGGGTTCATCGCGACTAGCACGTTGGGCGCGTCGCCCGGGGTCATGATGTCGTGGTCGGCGAAATGCAGCTGGAAGCTCGACACCCCGGGCAGCGTCCCGGCCGGCGCCCGGATCTCGGCCGGGAAGTTCGGCAGGGTCGACAGGTCGTTGCCGAACGCGGCCGTTTCCGAGGTGAAGCGATCGCCGGTCAGCTGCATGCCGTCACCGGAGTCACCGGCGAAGCGGATCACGACGCGGTCGAGCTGCTGGACCTGCTTGACCATCGCGCTGCTGCGCCTCCCGGGGGCTCTTGTCGGCCGTCATCGTACGCCGGGGCGGGTCGCGTTGCCCGGCCACACCCGGGCTGGCACTAGTGTTCCCGCGGAAGGCAGGACTGCGGCGGCAGCCTGGAGGTGAGCGAGATGACCGGCTACTTCGGTGGCTACGCCACCCTCGGCGTGCTGCTGCTCGTCGGGGTCGGATTTATCGCCGTATCGCTGGCCGCCAACTGGGTCCTGCGCCCGCACCGGCGGACCTACGAGAAGGCGCTCACCTACGAGTGCGGTGTGGATCCGGTCGGCGCCGACTGGTCGCAGACGCAGATCCGCTACTACATCTACGCGTTCCTGTACGTGGTCTTCGCCGTCGAGTCGATCTTCCTCTTCCCCTGGGCGACGATCTTCGCCAAGCCCGGTTTCGGCACCGGCGCCCTGGTCGAGATGGGGATCTTCATCGCGTTCCTCGCCGTCGGCATCCTCTATGCCTGGCGCAAGCGGGTGCTGACGTGGACTTGACCGCGGTCAACCCCACCCTGCCCGACCCGGTGAAGTTCGTGCTGAACTGGGGCCGGCGGTACTCCCTGTGGGTCTTCAACTTCGGACTGGCCTGCTGCGCGATCGAGTTCATCGCCACCTCGATGGCCCGGCACGACTTCATCCGCCTCGGCGTCATCCCCTTCGCCCACGGCCCCCGGCAGGCCGACCTGATGGTGGTGTCCGGCACGGTCACCGACAAGATGGCGCCGGCGGTCCGCCGGCTCTACGAGCAGATGCCCGAGCCCAAGTACGTCATCTCCTTCGGCGCGTGCTCGAACTGCGGCGGGCCGTACTGGGACTCCTACTCGGTGACCAAGGGCGTCGACCAGCTGATCCCGGTCGACGTCTACGTCCCGGGCTGCCCGCCCCGGCCGGAGGCGCTGCTGCAGGGGATCCTGCGGCTGCAGGAGAAGATCGCCGGCGAGTCGATGTCGCTGATCGGCGGGTCCCGGCCCGGCGCCGGCGCGCTGACCGCCGCACCGGTCCGGCCGCCGGCGCGGCCGCTCGTCGCGCCATGAGCCTGGGTGACGTGCTGGTCGCCGCCCTCGGCGACGACTGCACCGTGTCGGAGTCCTTCGACCAGGTGACCGTCGACGTGCCGGCCACCAAGTGGGCCACGGCGGCCCGGACCGCCCGCGACCTGCTGCGCTGCCGGTATTTCGACTGGCTCACCGGGGTGGACGAGCTGGCCGAGGGCTACTCCGTCGTCTGCCACCTGTGGTCGATCGAGCAGCGGCACGGCCTGTTGATCCGCACCCGGGTGCCCCTCGACCAGCCGCACCTGGCCAGCCTGACCGAGGTATTCGCCGGCGCCGGCTGGCACGAGCGGGAGACCTACGAAATGTTCGGCATCGTCTTCGACGGCCACCCGCATCTGGTCCCGCTGCTGTTGCCCGATGGCTTCGAGGGCCACCCGCTGCGCAAGGAGTTCGTGCTGGCCTCGCGGGTGGCCAAGGAGTGGCCGGGAGCTCGCGAGCCGGGCGAGGGTGCCTCCGGCGGGCCGGTCCGCCGGAGGATGCGCCCGCCCGGGGTCCCCGATCCGGGCGACTGGGGTCCCGAGGCAGCGGAGGCACCGTGATCCCGGCCTGGGCCGAGCTGGCGATCCGGGTGCTCGGCGTGCTCGCCGCGTTCCTGGTGCTGCCGCTGCTGGTCGGGCAGATGGAGCACAAGGCGATGGCACACATGCAGTCGCGACTCGGCCCGATGTACGCCGGCGGTTTCCACGGCTGGGCCCAGCTGGTTGCCGACGGGGTAAAGTTCGTGCAGAAGGAGGACGTGACGCCGGCCGCTGCGGACCGCGCCGTGTTCAAGCTGGCGCCGGCCGTCGGGCTGCTGCCGTACCTGCTCGTCCTCATCGCCATCCCACTCGGCCCGCGGGGTCTGGTCGCCCAGCCCTTCGACATCGGGCTGTTCTTCGCACTGGCGATCGTCGGGGTGGGCGTGATCGGGATGCTGATGGCCGCCTGGGCGTCGGCCAACAAGTTCTCCCTGCTCGGGGGCCTGCGGGGCGCGGCGCAACTGCTCGGCTACGAGCTGCCGTTCGTGCTGGCCGCCGCGTCGGTGGCGATGGCCGCCGGCACCCTGTCCCTGCCCGGCATCGCGACCGCCTGGCGGCCGTGGTGGCTGCTGTGGCAGGCGCCGGCGATGGTGGTCTTCTTCGTGGCCGGGCTGGCCGAGATCCGCCGGCCGCCGTTCGACATGCCGCTGGCCGAGTCCGAGCTGGTGTTCGGCTACCTGACGGAGTACACCGGCCTGCGCTTCGCGCTGTTCCTGCTGGCCGAATACGTCGGCATCGTCGTGCTGAGCGCGTTGACCACAGTGCTGTTCCTCGGCGGCTGGAAGGGGCCGTTCCTCGACCCGCAGCTCGGCTGGCTGTGGACCCTGATCAAGGTCTTTGCGGTGTCCTTCGTCGTCATCTGGGTGCGGGTGTCCTATCCCCGGCTGCGCGAGGACCAGCTGCAACGCCTGGCTTGGCTCGTCCTGGTCCCGGTGGCGCTGGCCCAGCTCGTGCTGACCGGCGTGGTGCGGTTGGTGATCGCATGACCGCAGTGCCCGGCGGCGGGCTGGCCCGCGGGCTGGCGATCACCCTGCGCACCATGACCAAGCGGTCGCACACCCGGCAGTACCCCGACGTGCGGCCCGACCTGCCGCCGCGCAGTCGCGGGGTCATCGCGCTGTTCGAGGAGAACTGCACGGTCTGCATGCTCTGCGCCCGCGAGTGCCCGGACTGGTGCATCTACATCGACTCGCACAAGGAGACGATGCAAGCCCAGGGTGCGGCCCGGGCCCGCCAGCGCAACGTGCTCGACCGCTTCGCCATCGACTTCGCGCTGTGCATGTACTGCGGGATCTGTATCGAGGTGTGCCCGTTCGACGCGCTGTTCTGGTCACCGGAGTTCGAGTACTCCGAGACCGACATCGGCGAGCTCACCCACGAGATGGACCGCTTGCGCGAATGGATGTGGACGGTGCCGGCGCCGCCGGCGCTCGACCCGCGCGGTGAGACTCCCAAGGAGGTCACCGCGGCGCTGCAGTCGGAGGCTGCGGAGGAGGAGCCGGCGACATGACTGCCCAGGACGTGGTCTTCGCGCTGCTCGGGCTCATCGCGGCCGCCAGCGCCCTGCTCGTTGTCACCACCCGCAATGTCGTACGAGCGGCGTTGTGGCTGGTCGTCACGTTCGGCGCGGTGGCCGGCTGCTACCTCGTGTTGACCGCCGAGCTGATCGCCTGGGTGCAGGTGTTGATCTATCTCGGCGCGATCGTCGTGCTGCTGCTCTTCGGCGTGATGCTGACGCGGGCGCCGATCGGCCCCAGCGACCAGGTCGACTCCGGCAACCGGCCGCTGGCGGCCCTCGTGGGGCTGTCCACTGCCGCGGTGCTGGTCTCCTTGCTGCTCCAGGCGTTCCACGCCTCCTTCGTCCGGCTGGATCGGCCGGGCACCGCCGGCGTGCTCGGCTCGGCGCTCTTCCGCAGCTGGGTGCTGCCTTTCGAGGTGATCTCGGTGCTGCTGCTGGCCGCCCTGGTCGGGGCCATCACGCTGACCCGGCCGGCGGTCGGCTCGGCGGGGAGCCGCTGACGTGCATCTCGCGCTGCCCGTCGTGCTCGCCGCGCTGCTGTTCAGCATCGGGGTGTACGGCGTCCTGGCCCGGCGCAATGCCGTGCTCGTGCTGATGTCCGTGGAGTTGATGCTCAACGCGGTGAACATCAACCTGGTGGCCTTCGACGCGTGGATCCGGGACACCCTCCACAGTGGACAATCCTTCGCGTTGTTCGTGATTGCGCTGGCCGCCGGCGAGGTGGGCGTGGGCCTGGCGATCGTGCTGCAAATGTTCCGGTTGCGCGCGACGGTGGCGATCGATGAGCTCGACGAGCTGTCCGACCCGGTCGAGGGGTCGGGGTCGGTCCGTTGACCGGCGCCGCCTGGTTGGTGCCCGCGCTGCCCTTCGTGGCAGCCGTCGCGGGCTTCCTGCTGCCGCAGCGGGCTCGGCGGTCGGCGGCGTTGCTCGCGATCGTGGCGGTCGGGGTGAGCACCGTGCTCGCGGTCGTACTGGCCGTCTCGATCGCCGGCTCCCGGCCCGGGCGAACGCTGGACTCGGCAACCACCGTGGCGCGTTTCGGCGCCTTGCACGTGCAGGCGGGTATTCGCCTGGATGGCCTTGCGGCCCTCGTCGCGGTGGCCGTCTGCGTCGTAGCGCTGCTTGTCCAGATCTATTCGGTCGCATACCTGCACGATGACGGCAACTACCCGCGCTATGCCGCCGAGGTGTCGCTGTTCACCGCGGCGATGCTCGACGTGGTGTTCGCCTCCGACCTGGTGATGCTGCTCGTCGGCTGGGAAGTGATGGGCATTTGCTCGTACCTGCTGATCGGCCACTACCGCGACCTGCCCGAGGCCCGGCCGGCGGCGGTCAAGGCGTTTCTCGTCACCCGGGTCGGCGACATCGGCTTCCTGCTCGGCGTGCTGGTCCTGGGCATCGGGGCCGGCACCTTCCGGATCGGCGCGGTGATCGATCGGGTCGACCGGATTCCCGGCCCGACACTGACCTTGGCCGGGCTGCTGCTGTTGCTCGGCGTGGCCGGCAAGAGTGCGCAGTTCCCGTTGCACACCTGGCTGCCCGATGCGATGGCCGGCCCGACGCCGATCAGCGCGTTGATCCACGCGGCCACCATGGTCGCCGCCGGCGTGTACGTCGTCGCGCGGCTGTACCCGGTGTACCTGGGCAGCCGGCTGCCGCTCGAGGTGCTCGGGGTGGTCGCCGCCATCACCATGCTGCTGGGCGCGCTGGCCGCGCTTGGGCAAGACGACATCAAGCGGGTGCTGGCCTGGTCCACGGTCAGCCAGATCGCGTACATGACCGGCGGGCTGGCCGTGGGTGCGCCGGCCGGCGCCATCTACCACCTGCTCACCCACGCCGCCTTCAAGGCGCTGCTCTTCCTTGCCGCCGGCTGTGTGCTGCACGCCACCGGGCGGATCCTGATGAGTGAGCTCGGCGGGCTGCGCCGCTCGATGCCGCTGACCTTCGCCGCGATGACCTGCGGGCTGGCCGCCCTGATCGGGCTGCCACCGTTCTCCGGGTTCTTCTCCAAGGAGGCGGTGCTCGGCGGTGCCTACGACGCGGCCCGCGGCGCGGCCCCGGTGCCGTCATGGGTCGGCTGGCTGGTGCTGCTGTCCGGGCTGCTCACCGTTGTCATTACGGCGATGTACGCCACCCGGTTGTGGCTGCGCACCTTCTTCGGCGAGCCGCGGGCGGCGACATCGCCGCAGTTGCTGACCTGGATGATGCTCGCGCCGCTGGTCGTGCTGGCGGTGCCCACAGTGCTGCTCGGCCTGGTCGGCCGCTGGCTGCCGCGCTGGCTGGGCGCCGGCGACCTCAGCCTCGGCGCGCAGCTGCGTACCGCACTTCCCGCGGTCCTGCTCAGCGTGTTCGGCATCCTCGTGGTGGCGGTGTCCTGGCGGCGGGACCCGGTCGCCGACCCGATCCCGAGGTTGCCGGTCCTCGCCCGGGCCTTCTACCTCGACGACGTTCAGGACGCGCTGGTGGTCCGCCCGTACCGCCGGCTGTCCCACATCGTGCTGGGCCTCGACACGCGGATCGTCGACGGCGCGGTCGAGGGCTCCGGCACCGGCGCGGCCGGGCTGTCCCGCGTGGTCAGCCGGCTGCAGAACGGCAACGTGCAGGCCTACGCCACGGGGATGCTGGCGGCCGTCGTGCTGCTCGCGGTCGCGGCGGTGTTCCGGTGACCCTGGTCGCGGTGCTGCTACTGCCGGCGCTGGGTGCCGGCGCGCTCGCGGTGCTGCCGGCTCGGGTCGACCGGTCGGCCCGATGGGTGGGCGTCGCCGTCAGCGGGCTGACCTTCCTGCTCAGCCTCGGCCTGATCGCCGGCCGGTCCGCCGGCGCCGCCGGCGACTGGCAGCGGGTCGACGTGGCCTGGGTGCCGGCGCTGGGCCTGCGTTTTCACCTGGGGGTCGACGGGATCAGCCTGCCGTTGGTGCTGCTGACGACGCTGCTGACGTTCCTCTGCGCCGTCTACACGCTGCACAGCCTGCCGGCGCCGGGCCGGCCGGCCACGCTGCTGGCGCTGTTGCTGGTGCTCGAGGTGGGCATGGTCGGCACCTTCGTGGCGCGCGACCTGTTGTTGTTCTTCGTCTTCTTCGAGGTCGTGCTCGTCCCGATGTACTTCGTCATCGCGGTGTGGGGCGGCCCCCGGTCGAGGCACGCGGCCACCAAATTCGTGCTGTACACCCTGCTCGGCTCCGTGCTGCTGCTCGTCGGTTTGCTCATCGTGTACGCCAGCGCCGGCACCCTGGACATGGTCGTCCTGGCCCACCGGCACGGCGCCGGCATCGCCCGCTCCACCCAGACGCTCGCGTTCCTGGCGCTGTTCCTCGGCCTGGCGGTCAAGAGCCCGCTGTGGCCGCTGCACACCTGGCTGCCCGACGCGCATACGGAAGCGCCCACCGTGGGGTCGGTGCTGCTCGCCGGCGTGCTGCTGAAGATGGGGACCTACGGCATCGTCCGGGTCGCGCTGCCGATCGTGCCGGCCGGCGCGGTCCGGCTGGCGCCGGCACTCGCCGTCCTCGCCGTGGCCGGCATTCTCGTCGGCGCGCTGTGCTGCTTCGCGCAGACCGACCTCAAGCGGCTGATCGCCTACTCCAGTGTCGGGCACATGGGCTTCGTGCTGCTCGGCCTGTCCACCCTGACGGCGGTCGGCGTGCAGGCGGCGCTCATCGGCAACATCGCGCACGGCGTGATCACCGGCCTGCTGTTCTTCCTCGTCGGCGGCCTCAAGGACCGCGTGCACACCGGCGTGATGACCGAGATCGGAGGCGGCATCGGCGCCCGGCTGCCACGACTGGGCAGCCTGCTGACGCTGACTGCAATCGCCAGCCTCGGATTGCCCGGGCTGGCCGGCTTCTGGGGTGAGGCGTTCGCGGTGGCCGGCGCCTACCGGCCGGCGCACGCCCTGCCCCGGACCCTCTACCTCGCGCTGGCCGTGCTGGCGGCTGCCGGCGCGGCGCTGGCCGCGGTGTATTTCCTGCGGATGCTGCGGGTGGTGGTCGCCGGGCC
>JALZAK010000079.1 GCA_030948385.1 Actinomycetota bacterium | reverse complement strand
GTCCTCGCGTTCGCGGCCGTGCGCGGCGCCGGCCGGCCGCAGGTCGCCGATCTGCTCTTGCTGGCGGCTGTGGTGGCGGCCGGCGTCGGGTACGCCGAGGGCGGCGTGCTGGCGCGCACGATGCCGGGCTGGCGGGTCATCGCGTGGGCCCTGGTGCTGGCGGCGCCGCTTCTCGTACCGGTCTCGGCGTACGCACTTCTCACCCGCCCGCCGCGGCACCCGGACGCCGCAGCATGGCTCGGTCTGGCCTACGTCGCCCTGGTGAGCATGTTCTTGGGTTTCGTCGCTTGGTATCGCGGGCTGGCCGAGGGCGGCGTCGCCCGGATCGGGCAGCTGCAACTGGCTCAGCCGGTGCTCACCCTGGGCTGGGCCGTTCTCCTGCTGGCCGAGCCGGTGGACCCGCTGACCCTGGTCGCGGCGCTGGCCGTCCTGGCCGCGACGGCCGCCACGCAGCGCGACCGGGTCTCCGTGGAACCCAGCCGGGCACCCGTTGAGGAGCCGGCCGGTCGGGGGCCGGCGTGAAGGCGCCCGGCCGGACCGCGCCGGCCCCGCAGGCCCTGGCCCGGCCGGCGGCCCCCCGCTGGCTGGTCTGGCTGGCACTCGGGACGGTTTACCTCGTTTGGGGATCGACCTACCTGGCGATCAAGGTGGCCATCGAGACGCTGCCCTCGCTGGTGCATGCCGGCCTGCGGTTCCTGATCGCCGGGGTGATCGTGGTCGGCGTCGTCGCGGTGACCCGGCCGGCGGCGCTGCGGATCACCCGCAGCCAGTTCGCCAGCGTGGCTGCGGCGGGGGTGTTGCTGCTCCTCGGCGGCAACGGCCTGGTCGTCCTCGGCGAGGAGGGGGTGGCCTCCGGGCTGGCCGCGCTGTTCGTGGCCGCGCTGCCGTTGTGGATCGTGGTGCTGCGGGCGCTGTTCGGCGACCGGCCGGCCCGGACCACCGTGTGCGGGGTCGCGGTGGGTTTCGCCGGAGTGGCCGTTCTGCTGCGCCCGGGCGCCGGCGGATCGTCCGATCTCGGCCACGGCGCGCTGGTCGTCGGTGCGTCGCTGTGCTGGGCGATCGGCTCGTTTCTGGCCACTCGCCGGCCGATGCCGGCGAACCCGTTCGTGGCCACCGGTCTGGAGATGCTCTGCGGCGGTGCGGCCCTGCTGGCGGTCGGCCTGGCGCGCGGTGAGCTCTCCGGCTTCTCGATCGCGCACGTGTCCGGGCGGTCCTGGTTCGCCTTTGCGTACTTGATCGTCTTCGGCTCGCTGGCGGCGTTCACGGCGTACGTATGGCTTCTCGGCAGCGCACCGGTCAGCCAGGTGGCGACCTACGCGTACGTGAATCCGGCCGTGGCGGTGGTGCTCGGCGCTCTCGTCCTGGGGGAGCGGGTGAACCTCACGGTTCTCGCCGGCGGCCTGATCATCCTCGTCGCGGTGGCGGTGGTGGTGGCCGAGGAGGGCCGCCGGCAGCGGCGGACCCGCCCCATTACGTGCGAGGACCCGGGCAGCCCGGCCTGACCGCGCGGACCGGCACCGCGCCCCCGCGGTGTCAGGATGGATTGGTGACGACGCCGCGGGCTCCGCTGCTGCGGCTGCTGGAGGTAGCCCTCGCGGTCGCGGCCGAGCGGCGCGCCGAACCGGTCCTGCAGACCGTGCTGGACGCGGCCCGGGACCTGACCGGAGCGCGCTATGCAGCCGTGGGTGTGCCCGACGGCAGTGGCCAGATGGCGATGTTCCTGACCTCCGGGATCGATGCCGCGACCTGGGACGCCATCGGCTACCTGCCCACCCGGCACGGCCTGCTCGGCACGTTGCTGGACAGTCCGGAGCCGATCCGGCTGGCGGACATACGAGGTGACCCGCGCTTTTCCGGCTGGCCGGCCGGGCATCCGGAGATGCGCTCGTTCCTGGGGGTGCCGATCCTGGCCGGCGGGGAGATCCTGGCCGAGCTGTACCTCACCGACAAGGCGGGCGCGCCGACATTCACCGAGGACGACCAGCAGTTGGTGGAAACGCTGGCCGCACATGCCGCACTGGCCCTGGTCAACGCCCAGCGGCTCGAGGCGGTCCGCGAACTCTCGGTCGCCGGCGAGCGCACCCGGCTGGCTCGGGACCTGCACGATTCGGTCACCCAAATGCTGTTCAGCTTGTCGCTGTCCGCGGAGAGTGCGGCGACCATGGCCGGATCCGCCGAGACGGCCGGTGCGGAGGCCCCCGCAGCGACGGACCGGCTGGTTCGCGAGCTGGACCGGATCCGAGCCCTGGCCGGCGAGGCCCTGGCCGAGCTGCATTCCCTGGTCGGGACTCTGCGCGCGCCCGACCTCGATCGCGAGGGGCTTGCCGCGGCCCTGCGCAAGCGGGTCGACCTGCTGGCCCGGGTCCACGAAGTGACGATCGAGATGGCGGTTGCCGGCGAGCCGGGCGGTCGCAGTTGGACGGTCGACCACCAGCTGCTGCGGATTGCCCAGGAGGCCCTGGGAAACGCGTTGCGTCATGCCGGAGCGACGCGGATCCGGATTGCGCTTGAGGGCGGTGACCGGATTCGCCTCGAGGTGGACGACGATGGCAGTGGATTCGACCTCGCGGCCACCAGCCGGGCCAGTCGCCGGCTCGGGCTGACGTCGATGCGGGAACGGGCCGAGGCCCTCGGGGGGACGCTGTCCGTAAGCACCGCCCCCGGGCAGGGGACGACGGTGACGGTGGAGGTGCCCGCTGGCTGATATCCGGCTGTTGCTGTGCGACGACCACGAGATGGTGCGGACCGGTCTGCGGACCTTCCTGGAGCTCCAACCGGACATGGTCGTGGTCGGTGAGGCGGCGACCGCCGAGCAGGCCCTCGAACTGGTCCCGCTGGTGCACCCGGAGATCGTCCTGCTCGACCTGGTGCTCCCCGGCATGCCCGGCATCGCCGCTGTGCAGCGGCTGCGGGAGACCCACCCCGATGTCAAGGTCGTGGTGCTGACCAGTTTCGCCGGCGCGGACAGCGTGCTGGCAGCGGTGCGGGCGGGGGTGAGCGGCTACCTGCTCAAAGACGTCGGCCCGGCCGAGCTAGCGGAGGCACTGCGAGCGGTCCACGCCGGCGGGGTGCCGCTGCACCCGTCGGTGGCGGCAACGGTCGTGCAGAGTGTCACCGAGCCTGCGGGCGAGGCGCTCACCCCGCGCGAAGGCGAGGTGCTGCGGCTGCTCGCCCGCGGGCTGTCCAACCGCCTGATCGCCCGCGAGTTGGCGCTGTCGGAGAAGACCGTCAAGGCTCACGTGAGCGCCGTTCTGGCCAAGCTCGACGTGGCCGACCGCACCCAGGCGGCCATCTACGCTGTCCGCCGTGGACTGTTCGATCCGGGCTAGGACCAAAGTCTCATCCGGACCGCGACCGATGCCCGATGCGCGATGCCCCGCCGGGGCGCACAGTGAGCGGTATGCCGACCGCCGTCGTGACCGGTGCCTCCCGCGGCCTGGGGTTTGTCCTGGTGACCAGCCTGGCCCGGGACGGCTGGCGGGTAGTAGCCGACGCCCGTGACGGGCGCGCGCTGCAGAGCGCACTGGCCCCGCTCGGCGAGGGCATCATCGCCCTGGCCGGCGACGTGACCGACCCGGGCCACCGGCAGGCGCTGGCGGATGTGGCCGGCGATGCGCTGGACCTGCTCGTCCTCAACGCCTCCACCCTCGGACAGTCACCGTTGCCGGTCCTGTCCCAGTACCGCCTCGATGCCCTGCGGGCAGCCTTCGAGGTGAACACCGTCGCGGCGCTCGCCCTGACCCAACTCGTGTTGCCCGCCCTGACATCCGCGGCCGGCCGGATCCTTGCCGTCACCAGCGACGCGGCGATGGAGGCTTACGAGGGGTGGGGTGGCTACGGGGCATCCAAGGCGGCCCTGGAGGCCCTGATCCGGGTCCTCGCGGTCGAGCAGCCGACTCTGCGGGTATACGCCGTCGACCCCGGGGATCTGCGTACCCAGATGCATCAGGAAGCCTTCCCCGGCGAGGACATCAGCGACCGGCCCGAGCCGGAGACAGTCGTGCCGGCGCTGCGCCGGCTGATCGACGGTGACCTCCCCAGCGGCCGTTACCGGGCCGCCGAGCTCGCTGCGACCTCAACGTGACGGTTTGCCTGCAGTGTTCGCCGGCGTTGTCCTTCGACCTGCCGGCATCACTGGCCGCCGCCATGCCGCCGGAGCAGCGCGGCGTGCCCCGCGATGGCGTCCGGATGCTGGTGGCCTCGGCTCGTCACGGCATCCGCCATCGGCACGCCTACGACCTCCCCGGCATCCTGCGCCGAGGGGATCTCGTGGTGCTCAATGCCTCCGCGACGCTGCCTGCGGCGCTGGGCGGCCGGATTGCCGGCGGTGACGAGGTGGTGGTGCACCTGTCGACGGTGCTCCCCGCGTCCGGTCGCACCCCCGCAGAGGCTCTCGGATCGACAAACAGCCGGTGGGTGGTTGAGCTCCGCCGGCCGCTGCTCGCGGGCAGCGCCGCCAGTTACTCCGACCGCACCGGTGTGCTGGTCGGCCTGACCGGCGGCGCGGCGCTGCGCGTGATCGGCTCGCACCCGGCCGGCGCCGTCCGATCGCGGCTCTGGGTGGGGGAGTTGCGTACTCCGCAACCGCTGGGGCCGTGGTTGCGAGAGCATGGTGCGCCCATCCGGTACTCCCATGTGGACAGTCATTGGCCGCTCTCGGCCTATCTCACCGGCTACGCCGATGCCCCAGGCAGCGCGGAGATGCCGAGCGCCGGCCGGCCATTGACCGCGGGCTTGCTCGATCGCCTGCGTGCCCGCGGGATCGCCGTTGCCCGCCTGCTGCTGCATTGTGGCGTGTCCTCCCTGGAGAGCGAGGATCCGCCGTACGCGGAGTGGTTCTCGGTGCCGGCCGAGACGGCCACTGCGGTGAATATGGCCAGAGCCGAGGGCCGGCGCGTGATCGCCGTCGGCACAACCGTCGTACGGGGGCTCGAGTCGGCGGTTGACGCTGCCGGGCGTGTGCAGCCGGCGGCCGGCTGGACCGAGCTCGTCATCACGCCGGAACGTGCTCTGTCCACTGTGGACGGTCTGCTGACCGGGTGGCACGAGCCGCACGCGTCGCACTTGTGGATGCTCGAGGCCCTCGCCGGACGTGAACTGCTCTGCGCCTCCTACCGCAGTGCGCTCGAGCAGGGCTACCTGTGGCACGAGTTCGGCGACGTGCACCTGCTACTCCCCTGAGCCGTCGAGCCTCGCCTACGGTGAGGCGGTGACCAGTCGCTCCTCGCCGGGCCGGCTACCGGTGCCCGGCCCCGTTCCGGCGGCGCGACCGCAACGGCTGGTGCAGGCGCGGGTCGCGGTGGCCGGCGGGCTGTCGAGCCTTGTCGGCTTCGGGGCGTTGCTCGTGCTGGCCTGGCGGCGGGCCGGTTCGCCAGGCCTCGATGGGTACTTGAGCCAGTTGGGCGGCCCCGGACAACCCGGCGCCGGCACGTACCGGCTGGCCATATTTTTCATTGCCGGCGGGGCCGCCCTGGTCGGGCTGGCCTGGCGGCTGCAGCGGCCGGGCCTGGGCGTGGCCGGAATGCTCTGGGGGTGTTCCGGACTGTTCGTCATCTCGGCCGCAGTCCCCTGCGCTGCGGGGTGCCCGATCCCGCTGCACGACGGCCTCGGCACGCCGGCGAACTTCGTGCACTTCGCGGTCAGCGGGGGAGCGTTCGCGGCAGCGGTCGCGGCCATGGTGCTGGCCGGCCGGGCTCCCGATGACCGGGTGCTGCGCCGGCTCTCCACGGCGGCAGCCCGCACCGCGTCGGTGGCCTTCGGCGCGCTGGCGGTACTCATGCTCGTCTTCGGCCATGGGATCGCCGGCGGGGTCGCCGAGCGCGTGCTGGCCACGATCTGCCTGGGTTGGTTGGTGGTCGGCGCGGTGCGGTTGTGCCGCCGGCCTCGGGTTCCGGCCGACTAGGTCCGCGCTGTCGGCCGGTTCTGGCAGCATGCGGCCGTGCCCGCCGCCCTGACCACCTCGACGCTGACCAACGAGGAGGCTCGGCGGATCGCTCTGGCCGCCCAGGGTTTCGCTGAGCCGCGTCCGGCCGGCCGACCGGACCGCCGCGCGCTGCGCCGGGTGATGTCGCGCGTCGGACTGTTCCAGATCGACTCGGTCAATGTGGTGGTCCGGTCGCACTATCTGCCGCTGTTCAGTCGACTGGGCAGTTATCCGGTGGGTCTGCTCGACCGCGCCGCCTCGCAGCCCCCTCGGGAGCTGTTCGAGTACTGGGGCCATGAGGCCTCGCTGATCCCGGTGGCAACCGAGCCGCTGTTGCGCTGGCGGATGGCGGGCTGGCGGGACGGGGCCTGGGGGAGCGTGCGCGGCATCGTCGAGGAAAAGCCGGACTTCGTCAGCTGGGTCCTGGCGGAGGTGCGTGACCGCGGGCCGTTGTCGGCCGGGGAGATCGAGCACGACGTCCCGCGGCCGACCGGCGGGTGGGGGTGGAACTGGTCAGAGGTCAAGCGGGCCCTCGAATGGCTGTTCTCCGCCGGCCGGGTGACCTGTGCCGCCCGCCGCGGGTTCGAACGGCTCTACGACCTGCCGGAGCGGGTGCTGCCGCCCGAGGTGATCGCCGCGCCGACCCCGGCCGAGCCGGACGCGCAGCGGGACCTTGTCGAGATCGCGGCGCGGTGCCTGGGGGTGGCGACGGAGGGCGATCTACGCGACTACTTCCGGCTGCGCCCCGCCGCGTCGCAGGCGGCGGTCGCGGCGTTGGTGGAGAGCGGCCGGCTGCTGCCGGTGGGAGTGGCGGGCTGGCGGCAGCCGGCCTACCTCCACGCCGACGCCCGGGTGCCCCGCCGGGTCGCGGCCCGCGCGCTGCTCTCGCCGTTCGATTCCTTGGTGTGGGAGCGGTCCCGCACCGAGCGGCTCTTCGGGATGCGGCTGCGGCTGGAGATCTACACGCCGGCAGCCAAGCGTGTGCACGGCTATTACGTGCTGCCGTTCCTGCTCGGGGACACCCTGGTGGCCCGGGTCGACCTCAAGGCTGATCGGAAGGCCGGCGTGCTGCAGGTGCCGGCGGCATACGCCGAAGCCGCAGTCGACCGGTCCGAAGTGGCCAAGCAACTGGCGGCTGAGCTGGTCGCCATGGCGCAGTGGCTGGGGCTGCCCGAGGTCGTGGTCGGGCGGCGCGGAGATCTCGCCGCGGGTCTCCGCGCCGCCTTCTAGGCGTGACGCGCTCAGGCGGCGCGGACGACGGAGATGTCGCCGCTCACGGTGCGCACGTTGATGTTCAGCGAGCAGTCGGCGATCGCCGGCTCGCTCTCGATCGGCAGCTCGGAAGTGGTGTTTCCACTCCTGCTGGTGAGGTCCAACCACACCGCGCTCCCGGCCCGTACGCCGATACGCACGTCGCCCGACACGGTTTGCACCGCGAGCGACCCGGTGTCCGCTGACTCGACGCGGACGTCACCGGAGGCCGTGTGCGCGCGTACAGCGCCGCCCGATGCCCGCACGACTACGTCGCCACTGGCGACCTTGACGTCCACCTCGCCGTCGGACCGGACCACCTCGATGTCGCCGGAGGCGCTCTTCACCCGCAGCCGACTCCGTACGTGCTGCACCATGACGTCGCCGCTGGCGGTGATGACGGAGGCGTCGCCGGTGACCTCCTCCGCGTCTACGTCGCCGGACGCGGACTTTGCGTGCAGCGATGCCAGCCGGCCCGCACAGTGCACGCCCGCCGATGCGGAAGTGAGGTTGACCCGAGAGTCACTGGGCAGCCCGACGCGCAGGGCCAACTCACTTGTCTGGAACCACCTGTGCCGGTCACGTACCTCGACCACGAGCGTGTCGCCGTCCAGGCTGATCCGGGCCTGCTCGACCAGCTTCCAGGCTTCCTGGTCGGTCTCGTCTCGCGGACGCAGGTCGACGGTGGCGGTGGTCCGTTCCTCGGCGACGACGTGCACTGTCCCGGCCGGGATGCGGACGCGCAGCATGATCGGCGCGGGGGTCGCGAACTCCTTCATCGTGGGTGTCCTCTCTGTGTCGGTGTCAGCCACGGGCGAAGCCGGTGATCCGGCGCCCGCCGTGACGCTGGGGGGTGTCCAAGGCGCGCGTCAGTGCGCGCACAAGCCAGGTGTTCACGGAGACGCCCTCGCCGGCGGCTGCTTGCTCCAGCCGGGACTTGAGCGATTCCGGGAGTCGTAGCGTCATCCGCGCGGCGTCCCCGGTGGCCGGCGTGCTGGCGGCGGCCGACTCAGGCTCGGCGCCGACCACCAGCTCGGGCTCGCCGCCGCGGACTCGGAGGTCGACCGAGAGCCCGTCGGGAAGTCCGGCCGTCAAGTCCTCGGTGGCCGCGGCGAGCAGCTCGATCAGGGTGAGCCGCAGCGCCGGCTCGAGCGCCACGGACAGGGCCTCGGCTGCCTGCCTGGTGTCCGCCCCGGCGGCGCCGCTGATCGCGGCCAGCTGGGCCTGCAGCCCTTCGACGTACGGCGACAGCTCCATGACATCATCATGACGTCACTTTGGCAATATGGCAAGCCGGCGTGCCGAGCCGCCTGGCCGGGTTACCTCGCGTTAGAGTCGCGCTGCCGCCGCTTGGACTCCCCGGCGGCCTGGTTCGACGGAAGACAATCACCGTGCCCGAGATCGCTCCGCTGTCCGTCAGGGTCATCGCCTACACGACCTTCGAGCGGCCCGACGGCGTCCCCTGGGAAACCGACGCGGACGGCGGCCAGGCGCTCGCCGAGTTCGCCGGCCGGGCCTGCTACCAGTCCTGGACCAAGCCCAACCCGCGAACCGCCACCAACGCCGGCTACCTGCGGCACATTCTCGAGGTCGGGCACCTGTCGGTGCTCGAACACGGCAGCGTCACCTGCTACCTCACGGGCGTGTCCCGGTCGCTGACTCACGAGCTGATCCGGCATCGGCACTTCTCCTACAGCCAGCTCAGCCAGCGCTACGTCCCCGAGCGTGACGCGGCCATGGTGGAGCCGGACGTGATCGCAGCCGACCCGGCCCTGCACACCCTCTTCCTCGCCGCGACCGATGCGAGCCTGCAGGCGTACACCGAACTCCTGGAGGGACTGGAAAAACGGTTCGCCGATGTGACCAGTCCCACGCTGCGCCGCAAGCAGGCGCGCCAGGCGGCCCGCGCCGTGCTGCCCAACGCGACCGAGACCCGGATCGTGGTTACGGGCAACTACCGCGCCTGGCGCCACTTCATCGCCATGCGTGCCAGCGAGCACGCCGACGTAGAGATCCGGGAGCTGGCCATTGCGTGCCTGCGCGAGCTCCAGCGGGTGGCCGCAAACGTGTTCGCCGATTTCGAGATCGCCACCTTGGCTGACGGCACTGAAGTCGCATCCAGCCCGCTGGTCGCCGAAGGCTGATTCCCTCCGATGTCGACGATGGCTGTAACGCAGCGTGTAGCGCCACCGATAGTCTCGATGAGCCCCGTGGCGCTTCGGACCCCCGACCGGCGTGCCGCGGGGCTCGACTTGTGCCCGGCCGGCGCCGGCAGCGCGGTCGAGTAGCGTTGATCGCATGACTTCGCGGCGCATGGATGCGCGGCGACCCTTCGGTCAGGTTCTCACCGCGATGGTGACTCCGTTCACGGCGTCCGGTGACCTGGATCTCGACGGCGCGGTCGTGTTGGCCAGTTACCTCATCGACGAGGGCGGCAACGACGGTCTGGTGCTCAGCGGTACGACGGGGGAGTCCCCGACCACGACGGACCGCGAGAAGGCCGACCTGCTGCGGGCGGTCGTCGACGCGGTCGGTGACCGCGCGACGGTGCTGACCGGAGTCAGCACCAACGACACGCGGCATAGCATGGATCTGGCTCGCGCGGCTGAAGCCGGCGGCGCGGACGGCCTGCTGGTCGTGTCGCCGTACTACTCCAAGCCGCCGCAGGCGGGGCTGCTGCAGCACGTCCGGAGCATCGCCGATGCAACGGGCCTTCCGGTCATGGTCTACGACATCCCCGGCCGCACCGGAGTCCCCTTCGACACCGAGACGCTGTGCCGGTTGGCCGAGCACGAGCGGATCGTTGCCGTCAAGGACGCGAAGGGCGATCTGGCTGCGACCTCGTCGGTGATGGCACGCACCGACCTGGCCTACTACTCCGGCGAAGACATGCTCAACCTGCCGCTGCTGTCCATCGGCGCGGTGGGGTTCGTCAGCGTCGTCGGGCATCTGGTTGGCGCCCGGCTGCGCGAGATGGGTGAGGCGTACGAGCGCGGCGACGTGGCAACCGCGCTGGAGATCCACCGCAACCTGCTGCCGGTCTACGCCGGCGTGTTCCGTACCCAGGGGGTCATCCTGACCAAAGCCGCACTCGGTCTGCTCGGCCTTCCCGGTGGGCCGACCCGGCTGCCTCTTGTCGATGCCACGGACGAGCAGATCGACGTGCTGCGCGTCGACCTGGCCGCCGGCGGGGTGAAGACGCCCGGATGAGTCACCCGCACCCCGACCTCGGACCGCCCCCGGCGTTGCCGGCCACCGCACTGCGCATCATCGCGCTCGGCGGTCTCGGCGAGATCGGTCGCAATATGGCGGTGTTCGAGTACGCCGGCCGGTTGCTCATCGTCGACTGCGGCGTGCTCTTCCCGGAGGTGGACCAGCCCGGGGTGGACCTGATCCTGCCGGACTTCTCCGCGATCAGGGATCGCTTCGACGACGTCGAGGCGGTGGTCCTCACCCACGGCCACGAGGACCACATCGGGGGCGTGCCGTACCTGTTGCGCGAGAAGTCCGACATCCCGCTGGTCGGCTCGCGCTTCACCCTGGCCCTGATCGAGGCGAAGCTGCGCGAACACCAGATCAAGCCCTACACCCTGGAGGTCCGTGAGGGCGGCCGGGAACGCTTCGGCCCCTTTGACTGTGAATTCTTCGCGGTCAACCACTCGATTCCGGACGCGCTGGCCGTGGCGATCCGCACGCCGGCCGGCCTCGTACTCCACACCGGCGACTTCAAGATGGACCAGTTGCCGCTGGACGGCCGGCTCACCGACCTGGGCGGGTTCGCCCGGCTGGGCGCCGAGGGCGTCGACCTGCTGCTGTCGGATTCCACGAACGCCGAGGTCCCTGGCTTCGTCACGCCGGAGCGCGAGATCGGACCGGTGCTCGACCAGGTGATCCGGTCGGCCCGCCGGCGGGTCATCGTCGCCTGCTTCGCCTCGCACGTGCACCGGGTGCAGCAGGTGATGAACGCGGCGGCGGCGCACGACCGGCGGGTGGCCTTCGTCGGCCGCTCGATGGTGCGCAACATGGGCGTGGCCCGCGACCTGGGCCTACTGCACATCCCGGACGGGCTGCTGGTGTCGCTGGACGCCATCGGCGACCTGCCGCCCGAGCGGCTGGTCATCGTGTCCACAGGCTCGCAGGGAGAGCCGCTGTCGGCACTGGCCCGGATGGCTCACCGCGATCACCGGCAGGTCCGGATCGAGGCCGGCGACACGGTCGTGCTCGCCTCGAGCATGGTGCCGGGCAATGAGACGGCCGTGTTCAAGGTGATCAACGGCCTGGCCCGGTGGGGCGCGACCGTGGTGCACAAGGAAGTCGCGCTGGTGCACGTCTCGGGGCACGCGCCGGCCGGGGAGTTGCTGTACCTGCTCAACGCGACCCGCCCGTCCAACGTCATGCCCGTGCACGGCGAGTGGCGGCACTTGCGCGCGCATGCCGCGCTGGCCGAGGCGACCGGCGTGCCCACGGAGCGCATCGTGCTGGCCGAGGACGGCGTCGTGGTCGACCTGGTCGACGGGCTGGCTACGATCACCGGTGCGGTGGACTGCGGCTACGTCTACGTCGACGGTCTGACCGTTGGTGACGTTGGTGAGGGCTCGCTCAAGGATCGGCGGATCCTCGGTGATGCCGGTTTCATCGGTGTGACAGTGGTTGTCGACTCCGTCTCGGGCAAGCTGGCCGCCGGCCCCTTCGTCGCCGGCCGTGGCTTCAGCGACGAGCCGGCCGTCTTCGACGCGCTGCTGCCGTTGATCCAGGAGGAGATCGAGCGGGCCGCCCGCGAGGGCGTGTCGGACTCCCATCAGTTGCAGCAGACCATCCGGCGGGTAGTCGGCAAGTGGGTCAGTGACACCTACCGGCGCCGGCCGATGATCGTGCCGACGGTGGTCGAAGTCTGACCCACCCCGCTTGAGTTACGCGGGAGTGGCGGTCCCGGCGAACAGGTGACGTGTGACCGGTCGGATGTCGGCGGCCCAGCCGAGGGTGGCGAGCTCCTCGGTCAACTCGGCCGGGTCATGGAAGACCTTGACGATGCGATATTCGCTCCCGTCCTCGAGGCGGCGGACCGCCGACGCGGCCGGCCCGCTCGCCGGCTGCTCGGCGACCAGCCGAATCGGCCCCTCGTCGACGAAGACGGCCCGGCCGCCCGGTGTCAGAGCTGCCTGCACGGTCGCCCAGAAAGCATCGAACCTGGCCGGCGGGACGTGGGAGAGCCAGAATGCGAAGAAGGCGACGTCGTAACGGCGGGCCGGCCGCCAGGAAAACAGGTCCGCCTGCACCCACTCGACCGGCCGGCCGGCCAGCCGGACCCGCGCCAACGCGAGCATCTCCGGTGCGGCGTCCACCGCGGTCAGCGCGGCGGCGCGAGCGGACAGTTCCACCGTCCACGCGCCGGTGCCGCAGGCCAGTTCGACGACATCGCCGGCGATGAACCCGTCCCCGAACATGTTGTCGAAACCGGCCAGAATGGTGTCCGGTCGCGGCAGGTGCCGCGGCTGTGCGTACACCAGGTCGTACTCGGGGGCGCGGGCGCGGTAGTAGGCGATCTGCTCGGCCAGCAGCGCATCGAGCCCGTCCGTCATGACCTGACGCTAACCGCGCCGCCACGCGCGCCGCGCCCGCGGTACTCCTGGCGCGATCCGGGCGAACGATTCGGTGTGTCTGCACAGGAAACGTGAAGCTGCGTGTCGCGGACGGTGCCCGGCTTTCCCGGGCCCGAATGCGGTTAACGTGTCAAGCGTGCCTGCCCGCGGCTCGACGACGACGCGCCCCCGCTCCACCGCGGGGCGGCGCACCAGCGCCACCGGCCGCCGGCCGGCGCGGCGATCCGGCCGCGGGCGGTCGAGCCGGGGGGGCCGCGGGCTGAGTGTGATAGGCGCCGGCCTGCGCGGTTCCTGGATGTTGCTGGCCCGCGGGGCCGGCGGGTCCGCGCGGGCCCTAGGCCGGCAGGCAGCCACTGCCCGGGACATCGATCCGGCGCACCGCCGGGACGGGCTTGGACTCGCCGCACTCGGCCTCGCCCTGGTCCTCGCCATCGGGGTGTGGTGGCATGGCGCCGGCCCCGCCGGTGCCGCTATCACGACGGCGGCCCGCTACCTGGTCGGTTCGGCCAGCGGCGTGCTGCCGCTGCTCGTCGCGCTGTTCGCCCTCCATGTGTTGCGGCACGCCCCTGATCCGAACAGTCGTGGCCGGCACATCGTGGGCTGGGCCGCACTCAGCGCCGGCGCGCTCGGCCTGCTGCACCTGTCGCACGGCGCCCCGGGGACGCCGGCCGGGCGGCTCCGCGCCGGCGGGTTGCTGGGAACTCTCGCGGGCGACCCACTGCGCAGCGCCGTGACCACATGGGTGGCTGCCCCGCTGCTCGTCCTGCTCGTGGTGTTCGGCCTGCTCGTGGTGACCGCGACACCGCTCAATCAGGTCTGGTCGCGAACGCTGGGCCTGCGCGACCGGGTACTGCGCCGCCGAGCCGCCGGCGGCACCGACGAGGAGGCCGAGGATGCCGACCCGGCCGACGCCGCGGACGGCGACGAGCCCACTCGCCGGCGCCGGCCGTCCCGCCGGCGCCAGGG
>JALZAK010000078.1 GCA_030948385.1 Actinomycetota bacterium | reverse complement strand
CCAGGGCCCGTCCGCGACGACCGCCTGTTACCGGCTACCCGGTGGACGCGATCGTGACCGTGAACACGCGCCGGCTGTGGGCCTGGACCATCAAGCCCGACCTGACGCCCTGGCCATGGGCGACGGCTACCTGACCGGTGCGTGGCTTTTCTCGCGCACAGTGGCCAAGCGCCAATGGCACCGGGCGCACGTCGGCATTCTCGCCACGTGCGTTTTCACCACCCTCTTGGGCGTCGCGACGTTTCTGCATTGCGGCAAGTTCAACCAGGACCACGTGACATTCGTCGGTTGGCTGTTCCTGTACGTCGGCACGCCACTGCTGCTGCCGGTGCTGTGGGTGACCAACCGGCGGTACGACCCTGTCACACCGGCTCCGGATGACGTCCTGATCGGACGGTGGCTGCGGGGGATCCTGATCATCCTCGGGGCGGCGTCAGCAGCCAGGCCAGTGCGGAATGAACAAGGACGGGCGCACCAGCGGCTTCGGATTCGGGGCGACCGGCGACCTGGGCTCAGGCCACGTCGGGTGCCGGCGCTGTCCGCGACATCCTCGCAACCGGGACCGCCCCTGAGAGCAACCCGCGGTTCTGCAGGCAGGGAATCGACGGCCGGCAGGTATCGCCGGTTCGGCCGGCACCGGTCAGACGCAGCAGCGCCTGGAACGTGGGCGGGGTAATCGGCTCGGTGATGCTCAACGTCCAGCGCAGCGTGTAGGGGAGCCAGCCCTTTGTATGCAGTGCGAGTACTCGGCCCGCGCCGTCCTGGGCGCCGTCTTCGCGTTGTTCGGCGCTGAGGTACACCGACGGCCACCAGCGCGAGAGCGAGCCGGCGTCTCCGAGGATCTGCATGACCTCTTCCACGGTGCCGGCCACGCGCCACACCGTGACGAACCGGTAGTCGCCGCTCATCCCGCCGAAGGTACTCGTCCCCGCGCGCTCGCGTGCCTGTCCACGAAGGTGTTCGTCAGCCGTCCAGAACCGCGGTGCAGTGCCCGCACCGCCGGGCGGTGACGGGTATCGCCATCATGCAGTGGGGGCAGGTACGCGCTGGCTCGCGCGCGGCGCCCCACTCCGGCACCAGCTTCCGCGCCACCCAGTACACGACCAGGCCGGTGACCACGAGTGTGATGACGGACTCGATGGCGTTGCCGTAACTGAACACCCCGCCGCCTACCGTCACCGACAGCCGAGAGAATTGAGTATCCCCGGCGATGGAGATGAGATTGAGTAGCAGGTTGATGAGCGACTTCAGCACATCGATCACGGCCAGGGCCATGACAAGGGCGAACGCCAGCTGCAGTATGTCGGCTCGCCGGAAGAGCTCCAGAATTGCCGAGCCGGACCGTTCCCGGGGTGCCGGTTGGGGCGGGCTCGCCGGTGTCAGCGCCGCGCCGCAGGTGCCGCAGAATCGACGGTCGACCGCTTGATCAGAGCCGCACGCAGGGCAGCTGATCCGACCGGCGCTCGACCCGGGTGCCCATCCCAATGGACTATTGGACACGGCCGCCCCCCAGACATTCCGCACTGGCCTCGGCCAGCCTGCGGGACCGCCGCACAGGTGTCAACACCGAAGCAAGCGCGCGCGGCCACCGGCCCACGTGCGGGGCGTTATGGGGGAGGATCCTGACGTGGGCATCAGCGGATTGACACTGCGGCCGGAACGCGACGGCGAGGAGCCGGTAGTGCGCGCGGTAGTAGCACGCGCGTTTGCGCATCAGCCGGTTGTTCCCGACCTGGTCGATGCCCTGCGAGCCTCGCCGGCGTGGGTGCCGGGCCTGTCGTTCCTAGCCGAGCTCGGCGGTGAGCTTGTCGGGCATGTGCTGACCATCCGCAGCCTGCTCGACGCGCCGCGCAGCCTGGTGGATGTCCTCGTCATCAGCCCGCTCGGTGTCGTACCGGAGTATCAAGGGCAGGGAGTCGGGTCCGCGCTGATGCGGCACTGCCTCGCCTCGCTGACGGGTCGGCCCGAGCCGCTGGTGTTTCTCGAAGGCTCCCCGACCTTCTACGTGCGGTTCGGATTCCGACCGGCCGGCGCGCAGGGCTTCCGCCGGCCGTCGCTGCGCATTCCCGAGCCCGGGTTCATGGTCTACCTGCAGCCCGGTTATCGGGAGTGGATGTCGGGCACCCTCGTCTACCCGGATCCGTTCTGGCGACTGGATTGCGTTGGTGTGCGGGACAACGCCGGGGCGGCGCCGAAGCGGCCGCAGGTGACGTCCGAGGCCCCGAAAATGCGAGCCATCCTGCAGCGGGGCGACGTGTAGCGCTGGTAGGCCACGATCACGACGGCAAGCATCACCGCGACAACCGTCAACGCGACCAAGAGCCGGCGTAACCGTCGGCGCCCACGTGGGCCGCCGGTTGCGCCGCTCGCCGTCCGGGCCGCCAGCCACCACGGCCCGCCGGCCGGGTCACTCATTGCAATAGCCAGTGGTCAGAGCCTCCACGCCGCCTCCCAAGAGGACAGCGAGCTTGCCTTGGTACTCGACCTGCGCCAGACCCACGAGCTCGCCCGCAGCGGGGCCACTGTCCAGATAGACCAGACCGCCGACCGGCTTCGGTGTGTCACTGAGACTGTGTGACACCGGTTCGACCTGCATGGCCAGCGGCGACTTGTTCGCGTCGTACACCACGTCGGTAACGGTGCCGGTGAAGGCGGCGGTCCGCAGCCCGCTGCCTTCGCTGGCCACCCGTACGATGCTGCCCTTCGGTGGTGGATCTGCGAAGGAGGCGCTGCCACCGCCCAGCGGCAGCGCGCTGCGCACGAGGGCGAATTCGATGCCCTGCAAGGTCACGGTGTGCTGAGTTTCACCGCCTCCGGCGGCGAAGTGCAGATCTTTGGCGTCCGAGAAATTTGCAATCAAGGCGTGGCGGTTGGTCATCGCAGCCTGCGGCACGATGACGGTATTTTCGCATACCGTGGTCGTCACGGCCAGGTAGTGGTCGCTGAAGATCTGGGTCACCTTGCCGAAGTCCGCAGCGAACACCCGCAGCCCGGGCACTTGCCGGGAGCCGTGCGCCTTGTTCGTCGCGATCTGGGGGAAGTCGTGGCGGTAGGGAACCCCGCCGATAGTGTGGGCGAGGTCCACCAGGTTCTGGGCGACTCCGAAAGCGCTGCTAACAAGGTCGAAGATTCGAGCCGCGCCGTAGACAACATCCACGACCGGGATGGCGCTGGCCAGCAGCCCGATTGCCTGACCCTCGGCGAAGGCCGCGAAGCCCTCCGCTGTCAGCAGACCGGGAAAGAGCAGTCTGACCAGGGTGGGCAGCAGGGTCTTGAGCGCGTCCGGGAGCAGTTGGAGGACCTGCGCAATCGCGTCGGCCGTATGGCCGCTGGCTAGGGCCCGGCCAACATTCGCGAAGACTGGGAGCACGCCGGACACGTATCCGACGAGGGCCACCCAGGCCCTTTGCTTCTCGGCGAGTTTGGCACCCGCTTCGGCCTCGGCAAGCTTCTGCCACTGGGCGTCCAGCGCGGCCTGCTCCCTCGCCAGCCGACCCTCCAAGGCGGCCAGGTGGGCTTCGGCGTCCGCTCGGGCGCGGAGGAGGGGGGCGGTCTGCGTGGCTTCGTACTTGTTCAAGTCGGCTTGGAGCCGGCTGATCTGGGCTCGAGACGCGTTGTGATTTTTCGCCTTTGCCAGGTCGCGCTTCAGCTGTGCCAGGTGCGCCTCGACGCTTCGCGTCGGCTTGGGCGGCAAGGGGATGCGCCGGGCGGCCGCAACCTCTCCCCGCAGCGCATCGACCCGCTTTTGGCCCAGGACCAGCGCTGCGCGCCTTTCCAGTGGGCCCCCGAAGTGCCGGAATTGGCTCCCGTTTTCCTTGACCTCCTTGCGCAGCGCCCTGGTATCCAAGATCAGCTCTATCAGCGGCACCACCACCTGCCCGACCGCAGTGAGTAGCAGGGCGATGTCCTCGACTACTGCCGTCGGGACGTCAAGAATCGTCGGGGCCACGACGCCCACCCCGATCGCCGTGAGTCGGCCCTGGCGCAGCTGCTCGTCCAGAGGGATCGCGTCCTCGCGGTCGGTCCCTGGATCGAAGAGGGTCAGCTGCTCGAGCAACCGGCTTTTCAGCGACTGCGGCGGTGTGGCGTCCTCCTTGCAGGCAACAGTGAGCTGGCTGGCGTTATCACGGCAGTACTTCTGGACCAGCTGGTCGATGCCGGCGCTAACGACCGTCTGAACGAGGCCGAGAATGGTCGGTGGCGCGTTGCGCACCGGAGGCATGATCGAGACGGGGTACGAGAACTGGCCCGCCTGGTAGTTGAGGAACAGTGCCTGCCAGCCGCCGGTCCAGTTGGTCGCGAACAGGGCCGCCTTGGAGGCGGTGGAGGGGTCGCTGTGCCGCAGGCACAGAGCCTCGGCCACCGCGTGGGTGGCGCAGGCGCTGATCCGGTTGGTGTCTTCCAGAACGATTGTTCTGGTGTCCCGTGGGGCCGAGAAATAGGGGCCCGGCGGTCCGGCCGGAGCCACGCTGCGATCGGGCGAGGCCGTGCCGGACGGGCCCGGCGCGCTCGAGGGCGTTGGGGGGCCCGGGGGCGCAGCGTCGGATCTCGGGCCGCCGTGCGGCCCCCCCAGGGCGACGCGGACCCGCAGGGCCACGTCGTCGGCAGCGGCGCGTGTCGCGCTGATCAACTCGGCGGACGGGTCGCTGAGAAATGCCGGGTCCGCGGTTGCCTCCAGCGCGAGCAGCGCCGCCAGGTCGGCCACCGCCGGGCTCTTCCGGGCCTCGGTCCGCTCCAGCGAAGACAGCAGGGGACTGGCGGTGAGGAGCAGCGGTGACTCCAGGGCCAGCGTCGCGGCGGTGCTGGCGTAGTCGACCCGCACCGGTTCGCGCTTGAGGATCGGGTCGTCGGTAACGAGGGTCAACCCGGCGGGCGCGCCCCGAGTGTTGGTCACGGTGACGAGCCCGGCCGCGCCGGTCCGGAGGCGGACGTTTGCGCCCGCGCCGGCGACACGGCTGGCGTGCAGCCCGATGGTCACTTGCCTCGGTGCCGCCAACGCACCGGGCAGCGAGATGGAGACCCTCGTCTCGCGGTACGTGTGGTCGGTGGCGATGCGTACTTCCCGGATGCCGACGACGATGATGCCGGCGGAGATGACACTCGTGGCGGCGATCAGGGCGATGCCCTTGACGCTCGCGGCGCTCTTGATCATGTACTCGCTCAGCTCGCCGCGGGAGCGGTCGGGGGAGGGCTCACATTCACCGCCGGCGGCGTGGGCGTGGTCAGGCCCAGTGCCAGTCCGAGTGCGACCAGGCCGGCCGTGAGCAGCAGCCAGGCGAGGAGCGCCACCGGCAACGGGACGCCGAACAGCCGGCGAGCGGGTCGGGCGCCGGCACGCGGTGTGCTACAGCCCGAGCAGAATGCGTGCTCAGGCGCGAGAACTTCGCCGCAGTGGGAGCAGGTGGTGGCTGGCTCGAGCCCGGCCGTCATTGGAACGTGATCTGCGCAGCGTCGCCGCTGAAGGTCGCGGTGCCCGAGTACGAGTAGGACGGACTGTCGGTCACCGGCCGAGCGGGGCTGAACCCGTCGTTGTCGATGTAGTGGACACTGGCTTGTCCGCTGCCGTTGAAATCGACTCTGCCGTCGAATCCGAGGATCACCTGGGTCGTCGAGCCCGGGGGCGGCACCGTCCAGTGCACTGCCGTGGCCGTTCCGAAAGCGAAGTCGCTGAAGGGGCAGTTCGGCGGCTGGAGCACCGTCGAGGCGGCGCAGGCTGCGATGGCCTGGTCGACGGCACTCTGGACCGCGGACACGCCGGCGGGGCTCAGCTCAGCCTGCAGCTGAACGCCGGCGAAGCCCTCGGCGCCGGTGACGATCACGCTCTGCGGGCGTGCGGTGATGGGGCCGCTGGCCGCGGCTTTGACGGTGTAGCTCCCGGGGAAGACGGGAAGCACGGCCGAGCCGCCTCTGAGGTCGACCTTGACGCCGTTGACCGAGACCGACCCGAGTGATCCGGTCGCGTCGATCCGCAGGCCCGACACGCCGTTGTTGATCACCCAACGGGGGTAGCGCCCGAAGTGTTTGTGGGCGCGATCGGCGATGAGCTGGAACACCGCGTGAACCCGCCGGCTTCCGACGACGTAGGAGGCCGCCACCTCGGCGGAGTTACCGCGGATCGTGGCCTTGCCCAGCGTGATCTTGTGCACCCCACCGCCGCCGCGTAGGGCAGCATGAGTCAGCAGCGGGCCGGTGACGTGGCCCGCGAGGTGGCCCAGCGCCGCCGTAGCGTCGCCGTCTTGCACCGCGCTGAGGTACGACCGCACGGCCGCCTGCGGTCCGTACGTCCCGGTCTTCAAGTGCTCGTCCACCAGTCCGGCACCTACCAGCAGCAGCAGCGCCACAGCAGCGAGGATGGCGACGAGGCGGAAAGCCAGCGAGGCTCCCGGCGAAACCTTGGGTGCGGGCGGCCGGTCGGTCCGGCTCCTGGCCTCGAGGTCGAGCGGGAGCGCCACCCGCATCAAGGGGACCGCGACGGCGTGGGGGACCCTCGGAGCGAGCAGGAACCCCGCCCCGCCTGCAATGACGCCTGCGACCGCGCCGAGCAGGAGCGCCAGCAGGTACGACGAGTGCGCCGCTCCGTGCGCAGCCAGTCCGATCACCGCGACCTGCGCATGCGCCGAGCCGCTCAACCCCATCAGCCACGCGCCGAGCAGCATGACCAGCGGGAGCGCCAGACCGAGCCGGAGGCAGTCGCGCCGCGCCATAGAGATGTCGCCGGCCCGGAGCGCCGTGGCCAGGCCCCCGGCCAGGAGGCACAGCACGGTGGCCAGAGGTAGCAGCCAGGCAATCGGGCTGGCGCTGGTCAACTGGGTGAGGGTGATGTTGCTCGCCGCACTGTGGGTGAATGCGCTGATCGAACCGGCCCCGGCGATGTGCACGGGGACACCCACTCCGAGCATGACGGCCGTCCAGGCCAGGTTCGGCAGCGGCAACAGCGCGGCGCCCAGTCCGTAGAGAGGATGGCTGTGGAAGGACGCGTACACCAGCACGGCGGGCAGGGCCAGGGCGAGCGAGAGCGCGGCGATCACGAGCAGTCCGCAGAGCGGACCGGCCACCTGCCCGCGGATGCCTACCGCCCGGTCGCCCAGCATCGCGGTCCGTCCGACGAACAGGGCCACGGCGAGCGTGAAAGCCAACCAGCACAACGCGAACAGCAGCGTCAACGGAATGTCCGACGACACGTGCACGCCGCCGGACGTTGCCGATCCCACATTTCCGCTGCCGGCCAACGCCAGTACGAGAAGAGCAACGAGCAGGATGAGCGCCATTCGGCCGGCTTGGGCCACCGCCTGCCGCCTGGTGGAGGTGCCCAGCCGGCGCAAGTAGACAGTCGCCATGAAGCCCAAGCCGACGAGCGTGACCGTCAACGGCAGGCCCGAGACCTCGATGAAGTCGCCGCCGCCGCCTCCCGCCCCGCCGATCCGGGTCGAGCCGCCGACGGCGAGCACCACGATCTGCGCCGCCAGCCGGAGCAGGCCACCGACGCCGAGGGAGTACTGGCCGAACAGGACGAGACCCGCCAGCGCCAGCACGAGCATCGTTGCCAGGCCACCGAGCGTGGCGAGCAGGGCACCGGGCCAGTCCCCACGTAGGAACTCCGCCAGCAGGTTCGACGCCCGTCCGCCGAGCAGGGTGGACATGTCCGCCGACGGGCCCGGCCCGCCCGGCGGCGGTGCCGGCACCGGATTGGCGGTCGTGCCTCCCACGGGCCCGGCTGAGCGCGCGACCGGCTGCCCGCAGAACCCGCAGAACCTCTCGTCAGGCGTGAGCGCCTTACCGCAACTGGTGCACAGGTCCGCCGGATCGCTGTCCACAGTGTGCCCCTCCGGTTCTTGCTGGCCGCCCCGAACGGACCTCCGCGATGGTCGCGATCAAGGTATTCCTAGGTCGCCAGGCCCACAATCAGCCAAATTGGGGCAGCGACTGGTGGCGGTCCGGTTTCCCGGTGCCCAGACCGGGCAGCACTTGCAGCGAATCGAGGTGGTGGATGTGACCAGTGCCATGGGAGTCGGCCACGACGCGAAATTCGCGGCTCGGCGGGCCGCTGACAGCAAGTGGTTGGGCTGGCTGGCCCGGCTCGGGCTGGTGGCCAGGGGGGTCACCTACGTACTTGTCGGCTGGTTGGCGTTGCAGATCGCGTTCGGCCATTCCAACAAGCAGGCCGACCGCGGCGGTGCAGTGCAGGCGATCGCCAGCAAGCCGTTCGGCTCGGTCTTGCTGTGGCTGCTCGCCCTCGGCTTGGCCGGCCTGGCCGTGTGGCGCCTGTCCGAGGCTGCCTTCGGGGTGACCGGCGCGTCCGACGACGACAAGGGCGAGCGCCTGCAGTCACTGGCTCGCGGCGTGCTGTACACCGTGCTGGCGGTGACCACCTTCACCTACGTGCTGGGCAAATCCACTACGGCGGCCAAGAACAGCAACCAGCAGTCAGAAGGCGCAACGGCCAAGGCCATGCACCACACCGGCGGCCGGATCCTGGTGGTCGTCGTCGGGCTCGTGCTGGTGGCCATCGGCGCGTTCATGATCTATGAGGGGTTGAAGAAGAAGTTCGAGAAGAATCTCAAGCTCGGTGAGATGAGCAGCCGGACCCGTCAGGTGGTGGAGAAGCTCGGCATGTACGGCGGCGCCGCTCGCGGCACGGTGTTCGGGATGGTCGGCGTGTTCATGGTCATCGCCGCCGTCATGTACGACCCCGCCAAGGCCAAGGGGCTTGACGGCACCCTGCGATCGTTCGCGCAGACTCCGGTCGGCCCGTGGCTGCTCGTCCTGGTCGCACTGGGCCTCGTGGCCTTCGGGGCGTATTCGATGTGCGAGGCACGCTGGCGCCGGGTGTGACCCGGTGCGGCTGGAAGCGACCAGTGACCTGTGGTGGAAGAACGCCGTCATCTACTGCGTGGACGTCGAGACCTTCGCTGACTCCAACGCAGACGGGGTGGGCGACTTCGCCGGCCTGACCGGCCAGATCGACTATCTGAGCGGGCTGGGCGTCACCTGCATCTGGCTGTTGCCCTTCTATCCCTCACCGCGTCGCGACGATGGATACGACGTCACGGACTACTACGGGGTGGACCCGCGCTTCGGCAGCCTCGGCGACTTCGTGGATTTTGTCCGGACCGCCGGCGACCGCGGCATCCGGGTGATTGCCGACATGGTCATCAACCACACCTCCGACCAGCACCCCTGGTTCCAGGCGGCCCGGTCCGACCGGAACTCCCCGTACCACGACTACTACGTCTGGCAGGACGCCAAGCCGGCGAACGACAAGGAGGGAATCGCTTTCCCGGATCAGGAGAGCAGCGTCTGGGCATACGACCGGAAAATCAAGCAGTGGTACCTGCACCACTTCTACTCGTTCCAGCCCGACCTCAACATCAGCAACCCCCTGGTGACGGCCGAGCTGCAGAAGATCATGGGGTTCTGGCTGCAACTGGGCCTGTCCGGCTTCCGGCTCGACGCCGTGCCCTTCTTCCTCGGTACCGACGGCGTGGGCAACGTGACCGAGAACCCGCACGAGCACCTGCGCCGGATGCGCGGCTTCGTCAACCGCCGGCGCGGCGACGCCATGTTGCTCGGTGAGGTCAACGAGGAGGAGAGGGACCTGCTCGAGTACTTCGGCGGCCCCGAGGGCGGGGAGCTGCAGATGCTGTTCAACTTCACCGGCATGGAGTCGATGTGGCTCTCCGTCGTGCGCGGCGATGCGGGCCCGCTGGTGCACGCGCTGCGCCGGCTGCCGACCTTGGATCAGAGCAACCAGTTCGCCTACTTCGTCCGCAACCACGACGAGCTGACCCTGGACAAGCTGACGGTGTCCGAGCGCGCGGAGGTGATGGATGCGCTCGCGCCGGAACAGGGGATGCGGGTGTACGGGCACGGAATCCGGCGCCGGGTGCCACCGATGCTGCGCGGCGATCAGCGGCGGATCGAAAACCTCTACAGCCTGCTGTTCTCCATGCCCGGCACCCCGGTCATCCTCTACGGCGAAGAGATCGGGATGGGCGAGGACCTGCGCCAGCCCGACCGGATGTCGGTCCGCTCGCCGATGCAGTGGTCTGCGGAGTCGAATGCCGGATTCTCCACGGCTGATCCTCGCCGGCTGGTGCGTCCCGTACTGGATGAGGGCGAGTTCGGCTACCGGCAGGTCAACGTGGCCGAGCAGCGGCATCAACCCACGTCGCTTCTCACGTTTTTCCAGCGGCTGATCCGCGCCCGGCGCGAAGCACCGGAGTTCGGCTGGGGCCGGTGGTCGGTAGTGGACGCCTCGGCTGCCGGCGTGTTGGTGCACCGTTGCGATTGGCAGGAGTACACGATGCTCGCCCTGCACAATCTGAGCGGCCGAGCCGTCACCTGCCGGGTCGAACTGGAGTTGGCGTCCTCCGACGGGGTGGAGGACGTGTTCGGCGATCGGCGCTACCCACCCCTGGCTCGGGAGCGCCCCAGCGTGCGGCTGGGACCGTACGCTTACCGATGGATCAGGGTGCGGCATGCGGCGGAGGCGACCAACCCGCCGCCTCCCGAGCTGACCTGAAGCGCTGTGTAGCGTTCCAGGGTGACCTGGGCGCCCGAGCCGTCGACCAGCCACGAACGCCTGGTCTTCATGGCGGCCCGCGACGGTATTGCCGGCCGCAGCCGCCGGTGGTGGCACGCCTTGATCCGGGTGGGGGGTGGGATGCAGTCGAGCTTGCCCTCCGCTGCTGACAGCTCCCCGATGCTGCGACCAGACAAGGAGTTGCGGTCACGCGAGATGCAGATCGGTGTCGTGGTAGCCGATCAGTTGGCCGACCGGTTCACTTCGGGTGAACGGGAACGGCTGCGCTCGGCCGGCGAACTCCCGTCGTGGTTCTGGGAGGCCTATGACGAGGGTGTACGACTCGAGCGGCGGCGGCGGTGAGCGCGCAACTCACGGCGTTCGGCGGCTTCGCCGTCGTGGCCGCCCTTCTCACGGTCACGCCGGGTGTGGACACGATGCTGGTGTTGCGCACCGCAGTCGCGGCAGGCCGGCGCAGCGGGCTGGTTGCCGGCGCCGGCGTACTGACCGGGCTCCTGGCGTGGGCCTGCGCTGCGGGCTTGGGGGTGGCGGCTCTGCTGGCGGCCTCGGAGTCGGCGTACACGGTGTTGCGAGTTGCCGGCGCCGGCTACCTTGCCTTTCTTGGCCTGCGGCTGCTGTGGCGGGCGGCTGCCGGGACTGCGCCGGCGCGGGATGCCGGCGCGGCTCCAGCCGCCTCGCCCGTCCGGGCCTACATACAAGGCCTTCTCACAAATCTGCTCAATCCCAAGGTCGGCGTCTTCTACATCTCGCTGCTGCCGCAGTTCGTCGTCCCCGGCCACTCGGTGCTGCTCGTGACCCTCGGCCTGGCTTTCATCCATGTAGCCGAAGGTGCGGTCTGGTTCGTGGTCGTGACGTGGCTGGCCATGCGGCTGGGTGCCGTTCTGCGCCGGCGGCGGGTCCGCCGCGGTCTGGACGCGATCACCGGCGCCGCGTTCGTCGGCTTCGCGGCCCGACTGGCGCTGGCTAGCCGGCCGTGACCCACGTCGGCCGGTTGCTCGTCGCGACCCCGGTCCTCACGGATCCGAACTTTTCCCGCACCGTCATCCTGCTGATCGCGCACGCGGAGGACGGAGCGGTGGGCGTCGTCTTGAACCGGGCTTCGGACGTGCCGCTGTGGGGCGTTCTCCCGGAGTGGACGTCGTTGGCCAACGAGCCGCAGTCGGTCTTCACCGGCGGCCCAGTGTCCCCGGAGGCCGCCATTTGTTTGGCCCGGCTGCGGCCGGCGGCGCAGCCGGCGGGCTGGTCCGCCATCGACGGGAGCCGCCTGGGCACTGCCGACCTGTCCGGGTCCCCTGACCTTCTGGGGCCCCACATCGAGCGCCTCCGGGTTTTCGCCGGCTACGCCGGCTGGGCCGCCGGCCAGTTGGAGGCGGAAATCGAGCAGGGTGCGTGGTTCGTCCTCGAGGCGTTTCCGGAGGACCCGTTTCTCGAGGAACCGGAGGTCTTGTGGCCGATGGTGCTGCGCCGGCAAGGCGGCATGATCGCGGCGGTGGCCCACTACCCGCCCGATCCCTCGCTGAACTGAAAGCCGATACACTCCACGCTGCAAGGGGCTGTGGCGCAGCTGGTAGCGCACCACACTGGCAGTGTGGGGGTCAGGGGTTCGAGTCCCCTCAG
>JALZAK010000039.1 GCA_030948385.1 Actinomycetota bacterium | reverse complement strand
GGCGGCCCCACCGCACTACACAATCTGGTCCTGCTCTGCGGACAACACCACGCCGCCATCCACCATCAAGGCTGGACCGTGCACATCGACCCCGACGACGGCCTACCCACCTTCCACGCCCCACCCGAACTCGACCCCGACCAACACCCCCGCCGCCACCACCGCCACGGGCTGCGCCGATTCCAACCCCAACAAGCCGGACCAGACCCACCCGGCGGCTAGACACCCGGCTCCCCCCGATGCACGGCTGCGGCGGTGGTCACCGGGCTAAATGCACTTGCGCCGCGCGCCGCCACGGATCACCGTGAGCGGAATACCGTTTCTCGGGCCGCTGTGGCCGGGAGTGAGAGGAGGCGTCGAGATGTCCAGGACTGTCCTGGGGAGCCCTCGTGTCCCCTCCCTCCCATCCGTCTGGAGCGCAGCATCCGATGTGGTACGACGACGTCACAACAACCGACAGTCTCACCCCGACTGACAACCTTTTCAGCTTCGAGTTCCGTCCGGTCGACGATCCCGACGACGGCCAGCGCTGGTCCACCTGGATGCAGGTGGAACGCGGCTGTCGCGGACCCGAGCCACGCCCCGACTGGGTGGTGACGGATGAGGCTGCCGTGGACATCGAATTGGGCATTCTCAAGACCGGCAAGGAAGCCGACGTTTTTCTCGTCCAGCGCGGCGTACCTGATCGTCCCGAACGGACGGTGATCATGGCCGCCAAGCGCTATCGCGGCGAGGAGCACCGGAGCTTCCACCGCAGCGCGACCTACACCGAGGGGCGCAGGACCCGCCGGAGCCGCGACGCGCGCGCGCTGGAGAAGAAGACGACCTACGGCCGCGCTGTCGCATCAGGACAGTGGGCCGCGGCCGAATTCGGCGCGCTCTGCACGCTCTGGTCCGCCGGCGTGCCGGTGCCCTATCCGGTGCAGATCGACGGCACCGAGCTGCTGATGGAGTTCGTCCACGTCGACGGAGAGGCAGCCCCACGGTTGGCCCAGACACGGCCGACCGGGGGGCTTCTGGCCGCGTACTTCGACCAGGTCCGGGATGCGATGGCCGAACTGGCCCGGCAGGGGCTGGCCCACGGTGACCTCTCGGCGTACAACATTCTCGCCCAGGGTGAGCGACTGGTGATCATCGACCTGCCCCAGGCGGTCGACATCGTCGGGAACCCGCAGGGCATGGAATTCCTGATGCGCGACTGCACCAATGTCTGCGACTGGTTCTCTGCTCGGGGCCTTGAGGTAAACGCGCACGAGCTGTTCGCCCACCTCGTTGCGCATGCGTTCTAGATAGCCTGGTGGGGTGCGCGCGCACCGATTGCTCGTCGCCGTCTCCGCGACCCAGCTCGGCTGCGGGCTGGCCGGAGCGGCCGTGGCGATCGCCCGCCGGCGCGCGTACGACCTGCCGCTCCTGCACGGCGACCCGGCCAGAGTGCGGCGTGACGCCGCCTGGATGGGCACGGCGCTGAGCGCGCCGGCGCCGATGCTGCTCACCCAGGCCGGCGCCACCGCAATCCTGGCGAGACGGCCTGACAGGCGTGCGTACGCAACGCTCGGCTGGTTGGGCGCGGCCATGGTGCCGGGCTACCTCGGTGAGGCGTTGGTGCGGCGCCGGCTGACCCGCGCCGGCTGGGACCGGCTGGAGTCGCCGTTGGCTGCTGCCGGACTGGCGCTGGCCGCCGGCATGGTCGCCCTTGCGGTGCGACGCGAGCACGGCGTCTGATGCAGACTTTCCTGCCGTTCGCCGACTTCGAGCAATGCGCCCGGGCGCTGGACTCCAAAAGGCTCGGCAAGCAGCGGGTCGAGGTGATCCAGATCCTCCGGGCGTTGACGTGGCCCGGCTACGGCTGGGCGCATCACCCGGCCGTGCTCATGTGGAAGCAGCACGAGGAAGCGCTCGTGCGCTACGGCCTGACCTGTTGCGACGTGTGGACCGAACTCGGTTTCGCCGACACCTGCGCGGCGACCATGCGCGCCGACCTGGGTGCGATCGGCATCGAGCACGTCAGGCCCCAGGCCGAACTAGCGGACACCGGCGCCCTGCCTGTGTGGCTCGGCAACGACGACCTGCACCGCAGCCATCGCGCTGCGCTGCTGCGCAAAGACCCGGACTGGTACCGCCCACGCTTCCCGGGCGTACCCGAAGATCTCCCGTACTTCTGGCCGGTGCGCTCGGAGAAGGCTGTGCAGGCGGAGCTGCGCAGGGCGGAAAGCGCGGTTCGCCGGCAGCAGCGGACGGCCGCCCGGGAGGCGAAGGACGTGGTGCCCTAGGCCGCGAGTCGCGCTGCGGCGGCCGCGACCCGCTCGTCGGTGGCCGTGAGCGCGACGCGCACGTGCCGGCGCCCGGCCACCCCGTAAAACTCGCCGGGCGTCACCAGCACGCCCCGCTCGGCCAGCCCGCCCACCGTCGCCCAGCAGTCCTCGCCGGCGGTCGCCCACAGGTACAGCCCGGCGACCGAGTGGTCGATCCGCAGACCGTAGGCGCGCAGAGCGGCGAGCAGCACGGTGCGGCGGGCGGCGTAGCGCTCGCGCTGCTCGGCCACATGCGCCTCATCGCCGTAGGCAGCCACCATTGCGGCCTGTACCGGCGCCGGCACCATCAGGCCGGCGTGCCGGCGCACCGCGAGCAACCGCTGCACGATGGCCGGGTCACCGGCCACGAAGCCGGCCCGATAGCCCGCCAGGTTGGACCGCTTGGACAGCGAGTGCACGGCGAGCAGGCCGGTGTGGTCGCCCGCGCAGACGTCGGGGTGCAGCACCGAGACCGGCTGCTCGTCCCAGCCGAGCCCGATGTAGCACTCGTCGCTGGCGACGACGGCACCTCGCTCGCGCGCCCAGGCGACCACCTTGCGCAGATGCTCCACCGGCAGCACCCGGCCGCTGGGATTGGCCGGCGAGTTCACCCAGACCAGGCCGACCCGGGCCGGGCCGACTGCGGCAAGGCCATCTGCGGCGACCGGTTCGGCGCCGGCCAGCCGGGCCCCGATGTCATAGGTGGGATAGGCCAACTCCGGGTGCACGACGCGGTCGCCCGGCCCAAGACCCAACAGACCTGGCAGCGACGACACCAACTCCTTGGACCCGATCGTCGGCAGCACCGCGGCCGGCTCCAGACCGGTCACCCCGAGCCGGCCGACCAGCCAGCCGGCGACGGCCTCCCGCAGCGCCGGCGTACCGGCTGTGAGTGGGTAGCCGGGCGCATCTGCTGCAGCGCGAAGCGCTTCGCGTACGACTGCCGGCGTGGGGTCCACGGGGGTGCCGATGGACAGATCCACGAGCCCGTCGGGATGCCGGCGAGCGATCCGGGCGTACGGCTGCAACCGATCCCACGGAAATTCCGGCAGGATTGGGCCGCCCTCCGGACGTGCCGAAGTGCCCGGAGCGGAGGTCAGTGCTCAGCCACCATCGGGGGCAGCGCCGCGACGATCGGGTGGTCCTTGTCGATCTTGCCGATCTTGGACGCTCCGCCGGGCGAGCCGATGTCGTCGAAGAATTCGACGTTGGCCTTGTAGTAGTCGTCCTTCCACTGCGCCGGCGTGTCGTCCTCGTAGAAGATGGCCTCCACCGGGCAGACCGGCTCGCAGGCTCCGCAGTCGACGCACTCATCTGGATGGATGTAGAGCATCCGGTTGCCCTCGTAGATGCAATCGACCGGACACTCCTCTATGCACGCCCTGTCGAGCACGTCCACGCAGGGCTCGGCGATGACGTAGGTCACGGAAAGGTCCTCTCGGCTGATCGGTGCGTCCCCCTAGTATCGCGGGAATCCGGGGGCTCGCTAGGCAGGGGGTGCGCGCGCCGGTGCTGGCCGAGGACATCGCCCACCTGGAGGAGGTGGCAGCGCTGGGCTGGCCGGCTCCCGAAACCCGGCGACTCGGCGGCTGGCTGCTGCGGGCCGGCGAGGGATGGACCGGCCGGGCCAACTCGGTGCTCCCGCTGGGCGAGCCGGACCGCCCGCTGGACGAGGCGCTGGACGAGGTGCGCGATTGGTACGCCCGGCGCGGCCTGGCGCCCCGCTTCCAGTTGCCGCTGCCGCTGTGCGCCGCGCTCGATGCCGAGCTCTCCGACCGGGACTGGTCGGCCTACAACCCGACCCTCGTCCGCGTCGCGGAGGTGGCCGCGGTGCGCGCGGCCGCGCCGGCAGTTGCCGCGCTGCCCATCCCGAACCTGCAGGCCCGGCCGAGCCGGCGCTGGCTGGCGGCGTACCACTACCGCGGCGGAAGGGAACTGCCGCCGGTCGCCGCCCGCATCATGTCGGCCGCGGTCGACCCGATCTTCGCCACCGTGGAGGTAGCCGGAACCGTGGCCGGGATCGCTCGGGCGGTCGTCGACGACGGCTGGTGCGGGATCACCGCCCTGGAGATCCTGCCGGACTGGCGCCGGCGCGGGGTCGGGCGACATCTGGTCGGCGCGGTGGTGTCGTGGGCGGCCGGCCGAGGCGCGCGTCGCGTGTACCTACAGGTGGCGGAGGACAACGGGCCGGCGCACGCGATGTATGACCGGCTTGGTTTCGTCACGTCACACCGCTACCACTACCGGACACCGCGATGAGCCGGGAGGATTTCCGCCGGGCGGTCACCGCCGAGCCGATCGACCTGGCCCGGGCCTGCCTGCTGATCGGCAGCGAGGTAGAGCCCGACCTCGACGTTGCCGCCGGGCTGGCCGAGCTGCAGGTGCTGGCCGGGCAGGTCCAGGCGCCGGACCCGGCTGACCCGGAGGGCACCGCGCGAGCACTGCGCGAGGTGCTGACGGAATTCCGGGGCAGCGCAGCGGACTACGCCGACCCGCGCTCCTCGCTGCTGCACGATGTGCTGCGGCGCCGGCGGGGGCTACCGATCCTGCTCGTTGTGGTCTGGCTCGAGGTGGCCCGACGAGCCGGCCTGCAAGCATTTCCGGTCGGCCTACCGGGGTATTTCCTCGCCGGTCTGGGATCGCCGGAGGGTTCACATTTCCTGGTCGACGCCTTCACCGGAGGGACGCACGTAGGACCGATCCCACCGGGTGCCCGCCCGTACGAAGACGGGGAGGTCGTGCTGCGGGTGCTGAACAACATCCGGGCCCTGGCATCCACCCGGCCGGCGCTGGTGGAATCCAGCCGTACAGCCCTGTGGGCCACCGAGTTGTCGCTGCTGCTGCCGCGGCACCCGGCCGAGCTCCGCCGCGAGCGGGGGCTGCTGTTGGTCCGGGTAGGCAGGTTTGCCGAGGGGGCGCGCGATCTGGAGGAGTTCGCGGACGCGGTGTCCCACGTGGACGACGAAGCCGCCGACAGCGTTCGGCACGAGGCACGGATGGCGCGATCGCGGCTCAACTGAGGCGACCGATCCGCCGTGGGCAGCCGGGTCCGGCATCCTGCCCGAATACGCTGGGCGCGTGCTCCGGCTCACCGACACCCGCACCCGCAAGGTCGAGGACATCGTCCCGGCCAACCCCGGCGTGCTGCGCATGTATGCCTGCGGTCCGACGGTGTACCGCTACGCGCACGTGGGCAACCTGCGGACGTTCCTGCTCTCCGACCTGATCCGCCGGGTTGCCGAGTACACCGGACTGCGGGTCGACCTCGTACAGAACATCACCGACGTCGGGCACATGCAGGACGACCAACTCGACAGCGGAGAAGACAAGCTGCTCGCCCAGGCCCGGCTCGAGGGCAAGGACCCGTTCGCGCTGGCCAGGTTCTACGAGGAGCAGTTCCACCGGGACCAGGCCGCTATCGGCGTCAAGCCTGCTGACCGCTACCCGCGGGCCTCGGAGTGCATCGACCTCATGCACGACATGATCCGGGTGCTCGAGGACAAGAGCCACGCCTACGTCGGCACCGACGGCACCGTGTACTTCGACGCCCGATCGTTCGACACCTACGGTGCCATCTCCGGCAACCGGCTGGACCAGCTGCGCCCCGGCTTGCGCTTCACCGACCCGGTAGAAGCCGGCGCCAAGCGTTTCCACGCCGACTGGGCGCTGTGGAAGCACGCCGGCCCGCAGCGGGAGATGGTCTGGGACTCGCCCTGGGGGCCGGGTTTTCCCGGGTGGCACATCGAGTGTTCGGCGATGTCGGTGGAACTACTCGGCGCAACGGTCGACGTGCACACGGGTGGGATCGACCTGCGCTTCCCGCACCACGAGGACGAGCGGGCCCAGTCCGATGCCGCGGTGGGCCACGAGGTGGTCCGGCACTGGGTGCACGGCGAACATCTGCTGTTCGAGGGCCGCAAGATGGCCAAGTCCACCGGAAACGTCGTGCTCGTGTCCGATGTGGAGGATCGCGGTTACGATCCGCTGGCGCTCCGGTTGGCGTTCCTGCAAGGCCACTACCGCCAGCAGATGAACCTGACCTGGGACGAGATCGCGGCGGCGGACAAGACGCTGCGGCGCTGGCGGGCGCGCGTTGCGGCCTGGGCGGAGTTCCCGTCCAAGCCGATGTCCGCGCAGTACGCCGGCCGGGTCGTCGACGCGTTCAGCACCGACCTGGACACGGCCGCGGCGGTCATTGCGCTACGCCAGCTCGAGCGGGACCCGGAGGTCGCCGCGGGATCGAAGTTCGAGACCTTCGCTCACCTGGATCGGTTGTTCGGGCTGGACCTGGCCCGTGAGGTCGGCCGACCGGCTGCGCCCATGACCCTGCCACCGGGCGCGCAGGACCTGCTCGACCGCCGCGCGGCCGCGCGGGCCGCCCGGGACTTCGCCAGCTCGGATTCCCTGCGCGACCAACTGGCCGCGCTCGACGTTGCCGTCACGGATACCCCGCAAGGTCAGACCTGGGAACTGGTCCGGCCGGGCTAGGATGTCCGGGCTCGCCTCCCAGCGGGCAGGGAAGAGGATGGCCATGAACGCTGGCTGGTACGCGGATCCGGAAAGCTCAGGCCAGCAGCGCTACTGGGATGGCCGCCAGTGGACCGCGCACGTGCAGGCCAACCCGTCGGGCTACGCAGTACCGGCCGTGCGGCCGGTCGCCGGACCGCCGGCACTGCCGTCGCCGGCAGGTCCGGGCTACGGACCGATGGTGACGCGCCCGGCGTACCCGGTCGCCGCCAAGAGTCCCGGGCTCTCGCTGCTCATCTCCTTCTTCCTGCCCGGCGTCGGGTCGATGGTCAACGGCGACGTCGGGATCGGGTTGGCGATTCTGTCCGGTTACCTGATCAGCTGCGTGCTGGTCCTGCTGTTCATCGGCATCTTCGGCGTCTTCGGCTTCTGGATCTGGGGGATGGTGGATGCCTACGCCGGGGCGCAACGCTGGAACAGGCGGCACGGGATCGTGTCCTGACCGACCCGCCGGCGGTCAGTCCGCGAGGCCCAGATAGCGGCCCCGGTGGAAGACCAGGGGGCCGACCCCCTCACGGGTGACCACGGCCTCGAGCACCGCTCCGACAACGATCGTGTGATCGCCGCCGGGATGGGTGGCGACCGTGCGGCATTCCAGTTGCACGACCGCGCCGGTGAGCAGGGGCGCCCCGGTCCGCGGCCCGAGACGGTGCGGGACCGACTTCAGGTCGGTCGGCCCGTCCCGGCCGGCGAAGCGCCGGGACAGCTGCTCCTGGTCCGCGGCGAGCACGGACACTCCCCACTCTCCGGTGGCGGCGACCGCCTCGTGGAATCTGGCGGTCAGGTCGATGCAGACCAGTACGAGCAGCGGCTCGAGCGACACCGAGGTGAACGAGTTGGCGGTCATCAACCGGCCACCCTGCGCTGAGGGGGTGGACACCACCGTGACCCCGGTCGGCAGCCGGGCCATCACCTGGCGGTAGGCCGCCGTTTCGGCGTACGGCCGGCTAAGCGGATCCATTGTCGACGAGGCTACCTTTGCCGGCCCTGCGCACCGGCAACAGCAAGCCCAGACTCAACGTGAAGGCACCCACGCCGACGATCAGGAACGCGATCGACACCCAGTTGTTGCCGGTAATGATGAGGTCGCCGTCAGCCCGCGGACTGCCCAAGGGCAGCACCACCGCTGCCCAGGTCACAAACGGGCCGAACATCGCCAGCCGGCTAGCTGTCGCCTGCCGCATGCACCAGGTCAGGATCGGGTGCGCCAGCGCCGCGAGGACGACGCTCAGCGGGATGCGCACGGTGCCGGCGCGCAGCACCACCAGGAAGGACTCGAGCACCGCCACGAGCACGGTTGCCGCAAGCACCAGCAGGGCCCCGAACACGCGCGCGGCCGCAGATGGCGCCCCCCCGGTGGTGCTGCCCGGGCCGCTCGGGAGGACAGCCACCTCAGTCCACGCCGGCGAACAAGTCACTCTCCCACCCTTGCGGCCCGTCGGCCGGGCCAGGCTCGCCACGCACGAGTTGGTAGTGCTCGAGCCCCATCGCCTGCCGGCCCAGCTTGTCCGACAGCGCGAAGAACGGGCCGTCCACGCTGATCTGGGTGGCGTGCGCTCGCATCGCGGCCAGTTTGGCGTCCAGGTGGCCGGTCCCGTCGATCTGCGCGGTCACCTGCTCGTCCGGGACGCCGAACGGCAGGTCCTGGGCGGACTCCGCGCCCTCGAACAAGCTCTGGCCGCTCTCGCGCATGGCGTCGATGGCCGCCTGGAGAAACGAGTTGGGGACCACCGTCCAGTACAGCTTCGACACCTGCCACGGCTCACCCGTCGCCGGCGCGTACTGCTCGTCCGCCGCAGCCTCGACCGCGGCGACGGTGACCCGGTGCGCCTGGATGTGGTCGGGATGGCCGTAGCCGCCGTTCTCGTCGTAGGTCACGACAACCTGCGGCCGCACCTCGCGAAGGATGCGTACCAGCGCCTCGGTGGCTTCAGCGAGGTCGGCCTGCCAGAAGCAGCCCGGCCGGCCGTTGCTGGGCTCTCCCATCATGCCGCTGTCGCGCCACCGCCCCGGGCCGCCGAGATAGCGGTGGTCGGTGACCCGCAGTGCCTCCATGGCCGTGGCCAGCTCGGAAACCCGGTGCTGTCCCAGCCCGTCCTCACGGTCGGCAGCCAGGTGCTCGAGCGCCGGCACCAGGATCTCGCCTTCCTCACCGAGCGTGCAGGTGACCAGGGTGACCAGCGCCCCATCGGCGGCGTACTTCGCCATCGAAGCGCCATTGTTGATCGACTCGTCGTCGGGGTGGGCGTGCACGAACAGCAGCCGGCGGCCGTGGTCCAGCGGGCCCATCTCGATGTCCGGCCGCGACTCCATCGGCTCGATCACCGCTCGCGCCTGGTCCAGGACCGACTGCTCGTCACGGCGGGCGGCGCTGTCCTCGGGTTCGATCGTCGTCATGTCCTGCGACCCTAGCCGGGGCCCTGGCAGGATCCGCCGCATGCCTGCTGACACCTCCTTCCCGCGACTGGCCGCCCGGACCCGCAGCTTCACGCTGGGCCGCCCGCGCTCGGTGCACGTGTCGGCAGCCGGCGACCGGGTGCTGTTCCTCCGGTCGGCCGGCGGCACGGACCGGGTGACTTCCCTGTGGCAGCTCGAAGTGGCGACCGGCACCGAGACTCTCGTGGCCGATCCCCGCCACCTGCTGCGCGGCGGGGAGGAGTCGCTGTCGGCCGACGAGAGGGCGCGGCGGGAGCGGTCGCGGGAGGCTGGGGCCGGGATCGTGGCCTACGCGCTGGACGATGCCGCCGAGCTGGCGGCGTTCGCACTGTCCGGGCGACTGTTCCGGACCGAGTTGCGATCCGGGGCTGTCCGCGAGGTGCCGGCACCGGCGCCGGTCGCTGACCCGCGCCCGTCGCCCGATGGCCGGCTGATCGGATACGTCGCCGCCGGCACGCTGCGTGCCGTTGATGCCGACGGGAATGATCGGCTGCTTGCCGGCGAAGTCGGCGACGACCGGGTGACGTGGGGACTCGCGGAGTTCGTGGCGGCCGAGGAGATGGGCCGCTTCCGCGGCTACTGGTGGGCACCGGACTCCAGTCGGCTGCTGGCCGCCCGAGTGGACGAATCGGCGGTACAGCTCTGGCACATCGCCGATCCGGCCCAACCGGAGCAGCCCGCCGTCCAGGTGGCGTACCCACGAGCCGGCACACCCAACGCGGACGTGCGACTGGCCGTGGTCGACGTGCAGGGCGGCCGGAAGGACGTGGAGTGGGACCGGGAGGGGTTCCCGTACCTGGCGACGGTGCACTGGAGCGCCGGCGGCCCGCCGCTGATCGCAGTGATGAGCCGCGACCAGCGCACCGTGCGGGTTCTCGCCGTCAACCCGGACAGTGGCGCCACCAGCATGTTGCGGGAGGACAGCGACGAGTGCTGGGTCGAGATCGTGCCTGGCGTGCCGGCTTGGGGACCAGGCAGCCGTCTGGTGTGGACAGTCGACCGGGAGGGCGGCCGCCGGCTGATGGTGGACGGCGACGTCGTCACTCCGGCCGGTCTGCAGCTGCGTGAGGTATTGGACGTCAGCGAGCGCGGGGTGGCCGTCGCGGCCTCGCAGGACGACCCCGCGGAAGTCCTCACGTACCTCGTCACCTGGGAGCGTGACATCGTGCCGCTCACCGACGAGGGAGTCGGCAGTGTTGCTCTCGGTGGGCCGGACACTGTCGTGCGCTCCACCGCCGGCCTGGATCGCTTCGGTACCAGCCACACCGTCACATCGGGACAGTGCCGCCACGAGATCACGTCGCTGGCCGAGACCCCACCCCTGACACCGCAGGTGTCCTTGCTCTGGCTGGGCGAGCGCCGCTTGCGCGCCGGCCTGCTGCTCCCCCGCGATCACAACGCGGGCACCCGGCTGCCGGTGCTGATGGACCCCTACGGCGGCCCGCACCACCAGGAGGTGCTGGCCGCCCGCAACCTGTGGCTGGAGCCGCAGTGGCTGGCCGACCAGGGGTTCGCCGTCCTGGTCGTCGACGGGCGGGGAACCCCTGGCCGCGGCAGCGGCTGGGAGCGGGCGATTGCCGGCGACCTCGCGACTGCCCCGGTGCAGGACCAGGTCGACGCGCTCCACGCGGCAGCAGCCGAACACCCCGACCTCGACCTCAGCCGGGTGGCGATCCGGGGGTGGTCCTTCGGTGGCTACCTGGCGGCCGCCGCGCTGCTGCGCCGGCCGGACGTCTTCCACGCGGCCATCGCCGGCGCCCCGGTGGTCGACTGGGCCCTGTACGACACCTTCTACACCGAGCGCTACCTGGGCTGCGACAGCGACGCCGAGACCTATCGGCAGAGCTCTCTGCTCTCCGATGCCGCCGGCCTCCGCGGCGACCTGATGATCATCCATGGGCTGGCCGACGACAACGTCGTCGTCGCCCACTCCCTGCGGCTGTCCTCCGCGCTCCTGGCGGCCGGCCGGCCACACACCGTGCTGCCGTTGTCCGGCGTCACGCACATGACCTCCCAGGA
>JALZAK010000014.1 GCA_030948385.1 Actinomycetota bacterium | reverse complement strand
CGCGCCGGCGGGTTGCATTGCCACGGCCGGCGCCGCCGGGATCAGCCGGTCCACATAGCCCCGGACCTGCGCGAACAGGGCGTCGGTAGAGACGGGCTGGTCGGTCGGGCCGAGACAGACGTTGCCGACCTGTTGCCACGGACCGGATGACCCAGTCGTGCTGAGGAACTCCCGATATGGAATCCCCGGTTTCGCGTTGAGCGTGCACACGTAGCCGGAGGTCGCGTTGTTGCACGCATTCGGGTCGGTCTTGCCGGCGCTACTGCCGTGGTAGGCGCATTCAGCCACAATCTTCCAGGCACAGCTCGCACAGGAGCTGTTGCCGGCAATAGCCCGCACCCCACCGTGTCCGTCTGCCGCAACCACAGCCGTCCCGATCACACCATTGGGGCTTGTGGCGATTGTCCGGTAGTCGCACCTGGGATTGTTCGGATCACAGGGCGTGGCCGCCGCGCCCACGACGGCCAAAAGACCAACAGCAAGGCAGCAGGAGGTCAAAACCCCGAGCGCACGGCTAACTGCGAACAACGTCAATCACCTTCCACTTGCCCTCTACGAGTCGGCACTCAAGGGTGTTGCTTCCCAATGACCTGTCCTCGGGTATGTCAACGAGGACGGCACCGGTGCGAGACAAGACCTTGTACTCCGACGTGGTGAAAAGGACGCTGACAAAGGCCTGCGCGGCCGATCGAAGGACTGGTGCCGCAACTTCCGTTACGTGGTAGTAGCCGAGCACCGGAACGGTCCCGCGCTTCCAGTCGGCATCTACGTGATCCGCGAACTTGGCGCACGGGCAGCCGTCGATCATGAGCGCACGCAGACCTGACGTGTCGCCAGTACGAATGGCCGCGTTGCTCTCCGCGTAGTACTGCTTGGCCAGCGCAACAATCGCGACTTTGTCGCCGGCTGGGGTCGAGCTATGGGTGGGACTGGGAGTCGGGGACGCGACGGCAGACGCCGAAGGCCGGGCCGGCGGGAGGGTGCCGCCCTGGTGTGGCTTGGTGCAGGCAGCCAAAGCGAGCGCACAGCACCCCCAGACCAGGCCAAGCCGGTAGATCACGGGCAGCACCCTAGCGACCCCGGCCTCCGGCCGATACCGGAGATCCGCCGCCTGTGGAAACCAGCCGACCTAGCCCGGCGCCCCGACCAACCGGGCATGCCAGGCCAGCACCGAGACGTCGGTCAGCCCGGCCACCTGATCGATAACCACCCGCAGCCGGCCCGCGTCGTCGACCGCCCCAGCCCAGGCCACCTGCAAGGCAGGATCAAGCAGCCGAGGGGCGCCGGCAGCCAGGGCCGAAGCCAACTCCGCAACCAGGGTGCGCTGCCGATCGTGGCGCTCAGCCGCTCCGGTGCGTCCCATCACGTACCGCGCCGCGACGCCCTTCAGCAGCGCACACTCCATCCGGACCCCGGCCGGGACCACCAGGTCCGCGTCGTACCGGCTCAGCGCGCCGTCGCCGTAGCGAGCCTGAGTCGCCTCGATTGCCGCCGTGACGAAGCGCCCGGTCAGCTCGCTGGTCAGGCGCTTCAGACCAGCCTGGGCCCGTACCGTCCCGTCGTAGGTCGGCAAATCGGCGAGGGCCGGCAGCAGCAGGAAATCGTCCAGCGCCGCGGCAAGTTCCCCGGTGCTGGCCGACGAGTACTCCCACTCGCGGGTGCACGCAGCCACTGCCAGTCGCTCGTCCGGTTCACTCAGCTGAGTCGGTACGACATGGCCGGCGTGCACGCCGTCCTCCACGTCGTGTACCGAATAGGCCACGTCGTCGGCCCAGTCCATCACCTGCGCCTCGAGGCAGCGTGCACTGTCCGGCGCGCCGGCGCGCAGCCACGCAAACGCCGGCAGATCCTCGTCGTACACGCCGTACTTGCGCTGACCGGGCCGGCGCTGCCACGGGTACTTGGTCGCCGCGTCCAGCGTGGCCCGGGTGAGGTTGAGCCCCGCGCCGGCGCCCTGCTCATCGAGCACCTTCGCCTCGAGGCGGGTCAGGATCCGCAGGGTCTGCGCGTTGCCCTCGAAGCCACCGCACGACGCGGCGACCTGATCCAGCGCGACCTCGCCGTTGTGCCCGAACGGCGGGTGCCCGAGATCGTGCGCGAGGCAGGCCGCGTCGACCAGGTCCGGGTCGCAGCCCAGAGCGGCGCCGAGTTCGCGGCCGATCTGGGCGCATTCCAGGGAGTGGGTGAGCCGGGTTCGGGGGAAGTCGTCCTCGCCGGCAACGACTACCTGGGTCTTCCCGGCCAGCCGACGCAAGGCGGCCGAGTGCAGTACGCGCGCGCGATCCCGCTGGAACTCGCTGCGCCGGGCCCGCGAGCCCTTGGCCGGCTCCGCGCAGCGCCGGGCCCGCGCGTGCTCGTCGTATCCGGCCATCGCCCGCCGAGCCTAGTTGGCGCGCCGGATGCACCGGCCCAGGCTAGGTGTCTAGCCCACGCCGCTCGCGGAACTCCCGGGTGGTGTTGACGTGCGGGAACTCCTCGTCGGGGACCGGCAGGTCGAGCGCGGCGCAGAGGGGCTCCCAGCCGTCACCCGGTGACCACTCGAGCAGTCGCTCGGCCGGCACTGTCTCGCGCACCCGGCGGTTGTGCGCCTCGTACGCCTCGCACGCGGCCCGCCGGTCGCGATAGTCCGGTGTGAACCGGGCGGCGATCAGCGCGTTGGCCATCGCAGCCTGCTCGGCCGCGACAAGATCCGATCCCGGCGGCTGCTCGATGAGGTCGAAGATCGTCCGCTCGGCGCTGCGCCACCAGTCCGCCGTCGGGCGGACCGAGAGCACGACGAGCGCGTCCGGATAGGCGGCGGTGAGCTCCGGCCAGAACGCCGACGCCGGCCAGTCCACCGCGGCCCGGTAGCCGTCGAACAACGCGGTCCAGTCCGGCATCCGGCCGGCGGTGGCGGCCCGCCACACCTCGATGTCCTCGGGGTGCTCGAACACCTCGGCCATGTGGTAGCACGGTGCGTCGAGCAGCTGGGTCAGCGCCAGCTTCAGCGAGCGGGTGCCGGTACGCCCCACGCCGGCACCCAGGACCCGCAGCGACACCGGCACACCTCCTGTTATCAGCAGCTCAGCGGCTGTCCGAGCCGCCAGCCTGAAGAGCGGCCCGGCCCGCCTCGAGCCGCGCGACGGGCACCCGGAACGGCGAGCATGACACGTAGTCCAGCCCGACGTCGTGGAAGAAGTGCACCGAGTCGGGGTCGCCGCCGTGCTCGCCGCAGACGCCGATGTGCAGGTCCGGCCGGGCCGCCCGGCCCTCCTCCACCGCGATCTGCACGAGCCGCCCGACGCCGTCCCGGTCGAGTGACTCAAACGGCGATACGCCGAAGACACCCAGCTCGAGATAGCGGGAGAAGAAGGCGGCCTCGACATCGTCGCGGGAGAAGCCCCAGGCCATCTGGGTCAGGTCGTTGGTGCCGAAGGAGAAGAACTCCGCGGCCTCGGCGATCTGCCCGGCGGTCAGCGCGGCCCGCGGCACCTCGATCATTGTGCCGATCAGCGCCGGCACATCCACGCCGGACTCCTCGGCCACCTCGCGCAGGACCCGCTCGGTCTCCTCGCGGATGATCTCCAGCTCCTGTACGGCACCGACCAGCGGGATCATGATCTCCGGCAGCGGGTTCCCGCCGGCGCGCTTGACCTCGGCGGCGGCCTCGGCGATCGCCTTCACCTGCATCGCGAACAGCCCCTGGACGACCAGACCGAGCCGAACGCCTCGCAGGCCGAGCATGGGGTTCTGCTCGTGCAGCCGGCGCACCGCGTCGAGCAGCTTGCGCCGGTCGGGCACCTCCTCGCCCTTGGACTCCGCCACCGCCACCTCGACCGAGAGCTCCTCAAGCGACGGCAGGAACTCGTGCAGCGGCGGATCGAGCAACCGGACCGTCACCGGGAGGCCGTCCATCGCCCGGAATATCCCGACGAAGTCCTCGCGCTGCATGGGTTCCAGGGCGTCGAGTGCGGACTGCCGCTCGTCGTCGGTCTCGGCCAGGATCAGCGTCTCGACCAGCTGCCGGCGATCACCGAGGAACATGTGTTCGGTCCGGCACAGCCCGATGCCCTGCGCGCCGAAACGGCGGGCCCGCTCGGAGTCCTCCGGGGTGTCGGAGTTGGCCCGAACCGCCAGCCGGCGGGCGCCGTCGGCGTGGCCCAGGATGCGGTGCACCGCCGCCACCAGCTCGTCGCTGTCGGGGGCCAGCTCACCCTCGAACAGTTGCACCACCGGCGAGGGCTGCACCGGCACTTCGCCCAGATAGACGATGCCGGAGGTGCCGTCGATGGAGATCACATCTCCCTCGTTGACCACCACGCCCCCCGGCGCGGTGAACTTCTTGCCGCGCAAGTCCATCTCCAGCTCTTCGGCGCCACATACGCAGGTCTTGCCCATCCCGCGGGCCACGACCGCGGCGTGCGAAGTCTTGCCGCCGCGGCTGGTCAGGATCCCCTGCGCGGCGATCATGCCCCCCAGATCGTCGGGATTGGTCTCCCGGCGGACCAGGATCACCTGCTCGCCGGCGGCCGCCTGCGCCACCGCCCGTTCGGAGTCGAAGACGGCCTTGCCGACGGCGGCGCCGGGCGAGGCGTTCATCCCCTTGCCGATCTGCTTCTTGTCCGCGCCCTCGTCGAACGTCGGGAACATCAGCTGCGCCAGTTGCGCGCCGGTGACCCGGGTCAGCGCCTCGTCCATGTCGATGACGCCCTCGTCGACCAGTTGCGCCGCGATCACGAACGCGGCGGCCGCCGTACGCTTGCCGACCCGGGTCTGCAGCATCCACAGCTTGCCGCGCTCGATGGTGAACTCGATGTCGCAGAGGTCCTTGTAGTGACCCTCCAGTGTGGACATGATCTCCATCAGCTGGTCGTAGGACTTCTTGTCCAGACCCTCAAGGTCCTGCAACGGCAAGGTGTTGCGGATCCCGGCCACCACGTCCTCGCCCTGCGCGTTCTGCAGATAGTCGCCGTAGATTCCCTGGTGGCCGCTGCCCGGGTCGCGGGTGAAGGCGACGCCGGTGCCGGAGTCCATGCCCAGGTTGCCGAAGACCATCGCCACGATGTTGACGGCGGTGCCGAGGTCGGCTGGGATGCGCTCCTGCCGGCGGTAGAGCACCGCCCGCGGCGCGTTCCAGGAGTTGAACACCGCGTGCACCGCAAGGTCCATCTGTTCCCGCGGGTCGGTCGGGAAATCCCGGCCGGAATGCTCGCGAATGATCCCCTTGAAGCCCTCGACGATCCCGCGGAGGTCGCCCTCGTCGAGGTCGAGATCGTTCTTGGTGCCTTTGGCTTCCTTGGCCTCGTGGATGGCTTCCTCGAAAAGCTCACCCTCGATCCCGAGCACCGTCTTGCCGAACATCTGGATCAGCCGGCGGTAGGAGTCCCAGGCGAATCGCTCGTTGCCGGCCTGCTTGGCCAGACCCTGCACGGACTCGTCGTTCAGCCCGATGTTGAGGACCGTCTCCATCATCCCCGGCATGGAGAACTTCGCGCCGGAGCGTACGGAGACCAGCAGCGGATCGTCGGCCTGGCCGAGCTGCTTGCCCATCGCCTGCTCGAGTGCGGTCAGGTGCTCGCTGACCTCGTCGCGCAGCTCGGCCGGCTCTTCGCCGGAGTCCAGGTACACCTTGCACGCCTCGGTGCTGATCACGAACCCGGGCGGGACGGGCAGGCCGAGATTGCTCATCTCGGACAGGTTCGCGCCCTTGCCGCCGAGCAGGTCCTTGAGGTCGCGGTTGCCCTCATCGAAGTTGTAGACGTACTTGGTCACCCGACTGGCTCCTCGCTGCTGCGGCCCGGAGATTCCTGTCGAATCTAGTTGGGCGCGAGGAAGTCCGCCGCGCTGGGGATGCCGTGCCCGGTCAGGCCATCTTGACCGTCATGTCCATGCCCTTGTCCTTGTGGCTGTCCACCGAGCAGTACAACTCGTACGACCCGGCCTGCAATGTGACGGTAACCTTGCCCGACTCGCCGCCCTGCACGGTCGCGGATGCCTTGTCCTTCACGCCCGGCCCGTCGACGGTCAGGTTGTGCGGCGCCTTGCCGTGGTTGGACACCTTGAAGGTGTACGTGCCTGGCTTCAGGCTCGTCTGGGACAAGGCGATCTTGAAGTCCGTCTCCACCGCGGTGACCGTTGTCCCGGCACCGCTGGCGCCGGCCGGAGTGCTCTTCCTCGGGGTGGAGCTGCAACCGCCGATCAGCAGCAGCGCGCCGGCCGCGACGGCAGTGACGGACAAGGTCCTACGGTGGCCTGCGAGCATCGTCGGGTCCCTTCGGCTGGCCGGGTGGTAACCGGTAGCACGGCGGGGATCGCCGGTTGGTTCAAGCCCCGATCAGCTTGCCGCCGAGGTAGGCCTCCACCCCGCCCAGCTGGACCCGCTCCTGCGACATCGAGTCGCGCTCGCGGACCGTCACCGCGTCGTCGGTCAGGGTGTCGAAGTCGACGGTGACGCAGTACGGAGTGCCGATCTCGTCCTGCCGGCGGTATCGCCGGCCGATCGCGCTCGCGTCGTCGAACTCCACATACCAGTGCCGGCGCAGCGCAGCCGCCAGATCGCGGGCCTTGGGCGAGAGGTCGCTATTGCGTGACAGCGGCAGCACCGCCACCTTGACCGGAGCAAGCCGCGGGTCCAACCGCAGCACGGTGCGCTTCTCCATGACGCCCTTGGCATTCGGCGCCTCGTCCTCGGTATAGGCGTCGAGCAGGAACGCCAGCATGGAGCGGCCGAGGCCCAGCGCCGGCTCGATGACGTACGGAGTCCAGCGCTCGCCGGCCTCCTGGTCGAAGTAGGACAGGTCGACGCCGGCGGCCTTCGAGTGCGTGGTCAGATCGAAGTCCGTACGGTTGGCGATCCCTTCCAGCTCGTCGAAGCCGTCCGCGCTGATCCCGAACCGGTACTCGATGTCCACGGTGCGCTTGGAGTAGTGCGAGAGCTTGTCTTTCGGGTGCTCGAAGAGCCGCAGGTTGTCCTTGGAGATGCCCAGGTCGACATGCCAGGCCAGCCGGGCGTCGATCCAGTACTGATGCCATTCCTCGTCGGTCCCTGGCTTGACGAAGAACTCCATCTCCATCTGCTCGAGCTCGCGGGTGCGGAAGATGAAGTTACCGGGAGTGATCTCGTTGCGGAACGACTTGCCCGTCTGCGCGATGCCGAACGGCGGCTTCTTGCGCGCCGATGTCTGCACGTTGAGGTAATTGACGAAGATGCCCTGTGCCGTCTCGGGTCGCAGGTAGGCCAGGCCCGACTCGTCCTCGGTCGGCCCCAGGTACGTGCGCAGCATTCCGTTGAACATCCGCGGCTCGGTGAAGGCGCCCTTGGTGCCACAGGCCGGGCAATTGACGTCGGCCAAGCCGTTCTCCGGCGGGCGACCCTTCTTGGCCTGGTAGGCCTCCTCGAGATGGTCGGCCCGGAACCTCTTGTGGCATGACCGGCACTCGGTCAGCGGGTCGGCGAACACCTCGACGTGCCGGCTCGCCTCCCAGACCTCCCGGGCCAGGATCACCGACGAGTCCAGGCCGACGATGTCCTCGCGGGTCTGTACGACCGCCTTCCACCACTGGCGGCGAATGTTCTCCTTGAGTTCCACGCCCAGGGGTCCGTAGTCCCAGGCCGCACGCAGGCCGCCGTAGATCTCACAACTTGGATAGACCAAACCGCGCCGCTTGCTCAGACTCACGATGGCGTCGAGACGGTCGGCCACTGGTGTTCTCCATCCGGCTGGCGGTCGGCGAGGGCGCACCAAGGCTATCCGCCTTCCCCTGCTGCGAGGATGGCCGCACCTGCTAGCGAGGAGCGACCAGCGTGGCTGCGACGTTTCGCGACGCCGTCGAACGGCGCAGCGTCATCATGCTGACCTACCTGGGCAGCCTTCCGCGGGTGCTGCCGTTCGGCCTGGTGGTGGCCCTGCTTCTGGCCGGTCTGCTGACCCGCGGCGTGCTGGCCTTTGCCGCCGTCGCGCTGGTCGCGATCTTCTTGACCTGGCTGCTCTATCTCGGCTGGCCGAACATGGCGCCGGCCGGCCGGGTGCTGCGCCTGCTGGCGACGCTGGTGGTCGCAGCGGCCGCCGTACAGCGCCTGCTGGCCCGGTAGTCCTTGGCCCGGGAATGACAACGGTTTCCATTTTGGGCTAGGCTCGGCCATATGGCGATCATCTTCTCGCTGGCCACAGTGGTGTCGACGTTCTGCGGCGGGTTCTTCGCGTTGCGCCGGAGCGACCGGCTGCACTTGATCCTCGGCTTCACCGCCGGTGTCTTGCTCGGCCTGGTGGCCTTCGATCTGCTCCCCGAGGTGTTCGGCATGGCACACGGCGCCGAAGTGTTCGGCGTGCCGTCGGTCATGTTGACCTTCGCCGCGGGCTTCCTGTTCCTGCACATTGTCGAGCGCACCATCACACTGCATGGGGCGCACGAGCAGGAGTACGGGGACCACCAGCATCCCGGTATCGGGCTGACCAGCGCAGTCGCCCTGGCGACCCATTCGTTCCTGGACGGCGTGGCGATCGGCTTGGGGTTCCACGCCGGCAAGGCGGTCGGCATCGCGGTCGCCATCGCGGTCATCTCGCATGACTTCGCCGACGGGATTAACACGGTCGCCGTGATGACCCTGCACGGCAACAACCGCCGGCGCAGCCTGGGCATGCTGGTCATCGATGCGCTGGCGCCGGCTCTGGGTGCCCTGTCCACACTGTGGCTGTCCCTGCCCGACTCGGTTTTGTCGCTCTACTTGGGATTCTTCGCCGGCTTCGTCCTCTACCTGGCGACCGGTGACATCCTGCCCGAGGCACACAGCCGGCACCCGTCCCGGCTCACCCTGCTGTGCACGCTGGGCGGCGTGGGCCTGATGGCAGGCGTGGTGGCGATCTCATGACGCGGCAACGGGTCGCCGTACTCTCCTTGCTCGACGAGGTGGCGGAATTTCGCAGCGCGCAGGACCTGCACGGGCTGCTGCGGGTCCGCGGCGAGCGGGTCGGGCTCACCACCGTGTACCGCACGCTGCAGGCATTGGCCGAGGCCGGTGAGATCGACGTGCTGCGGCCGGCTGGCGGCGAGGCTGTCTATCGCCGCTGCGCCAAGGACTCCCACCATCACCACCTGGTGTGCCGGCGATGCGGCCGGGCGGTGGAGGTGCAAGGACCGGCGGTCGAGCGCTGGGCAGACCGCCTCGCGCAGCAACATGGCTTCGTCGAGGTGAGCCACACCGTGGAGGTGTTCGGCCTCTGCGGGCAGTGCGCCGGCTGAGCGTCAGCGTCCGGCTGCTGGCTGGGCGCCACCGAAGCGCCGGTCCCGCCGCGCATAGGTGTCACAGGCCGCCCAGAGCGCGCGCCGGTCGAAGTCCGGAAACAGCGTGTCGAGGAAGACGAGCTCGGCGTAGGCCGACTGCCAGGGCAGGAAGTTGGAGGTGCGCTGCTCCCCCGATGAACGGATGAACAGATCGACGTCGGGCATCTCCGGCTCGTCGAGATAGCGGGCAAACACCTTCTCGTCCACCTTCGCCGGGTCCAGCCGGCCGGCGGCCGCGTCTGTGGCCAGTGCGCGAGCCGCGTCGGCGATCTCGGCCCGCCCGCCGTAGTTGACGCACATCGTGAGGGTCAGCACCCGGTTGTTGCGGGTCAGCTCCTCGGCGGCCTCGAGTTCGCTGATCACGCTGCGCCACAACCGCGGCCGGCGGCCGGCCCATCGCACTCGTACTCCCAGCTCGTGCATCTCGTCGCGCCGGCGCCGGATGACGTCGCGGTTGAAGCTCATCAAGAACCGCACCTCGTCCGGCGACCGCTTCCAGTTCTCGGTCGAGAACGCGTACGCGGACAGCCACTTCACCCCCAGCTCGATGGCGCCCTCGACAACGTCGAACAGCGCCGCCTCGCCGCGCTCGTGGCCGGCGGTTCGAGGCAGCCCGCGGGCCTTGGCCCAGCGGCCGTTGCCGTCCATGACCAGCGCGACGTGGCGCGGCACCCGCTCGGGTGGGATGGCCGGCGGTCGGGCCCCGGAGGGATGCGGTCGCGGCGGGCGGACCTCGCGGCGACTCACACCGTCACGCTAGTCCGTTCCGCCGGACGCTAGCCGCTCTCCACGTGCGGCAGCGAGCGCAGCCCGCGCTCGAGATGCCACTGCAGGTGGGCTGCGACGAGTCCGGAACCCTCCCGGCGGGCCCGGACCTCGCTGGCATCGGCCACCGGCCATTGGCCGGTCAGCAGGGCGTGCAACAACAAGACCGTGCCGGGCGCCGGAGCCGACGATCCGGTCGGGCGGCAGCCGGGACAGACCACTCCGCCGGCCGGGATGGAGAACGCCGGGTGCGGCCCGGGAGCGCCGCACTTGGCACAGTCGGCCAGCGCCGGCTCCCAGCCAGCCACCGCCATCGCGCGGAGCAGGAAGGCGTCGAGCACGAGACGCGGGTCGTGCTCGGCCTCGACCAGCGCCCGCAGGGCCCCGACGACGAGGAGGAACAGCCGCAGCGACGGCTCCTGCTCCTCGGCGGTCAGTCGCTCGGCCGTCTCGAGGATGGCCGTGCCGGCGGTGTAGCGGGGGTAGTCCCCCGCCAGCTCGGCGCCGTAGTTCCGGACCGCCTCTGCCTGGTTGACGATGTCCAGCGAGCGACCGGCGTAGAGCTGGCAGTCGACGTGGCTGAACGGCTCCAGCCGAGCGCCGAACTTCGAGCGGGTACGCCGAACACCCTTGGCGACGGCTCGGACCCGGCCGTGCCGGCGGGTCAGCAGGGTGATGATCCGGTCGGCCTCGCCAAGCTTCTGCACCCGGAGCACGACACCGTCGTCCCGGTAGAGGCTCACCTGCTCCATTGTCCTCCGCATGATGGCTGGCCGGTCGGCCGACACGACGAAACTCGGTGGCCTTGGCCGCGCGCATGGGCGACGCTGCGAAGGTGGAGATAGCCGCGCTGGACCCGGGCACTGCCAGCCCCGAGGAGTTGGACGCCTGGTGCGGGGTCGCCTCGGCTGCGACGGTGGAAGACCTGCCCGACGACCCGCAGTTGCCGCCCTCGGTGGTCATTGCGCGGTTGCGCAACCCACCACCCGGCGAACGCCAGCGGAGCTGGCTGGCCCGACTCGAAGGGGCTGCCGCCGGCATCTGCACCCTGAGCCTCCCGGACGCGCCCAACAAGGCGCTGGCCTATGTCGAGATGCAGGCCACGCCGGCGCTTCGCCGGCGAGGTGTCGGCACCGCGCTGCTGTCGACGGCAGTCGGCGAGGCAGTTGCGCACGGCCGGACGACCATCGGTACTGAGGTGTTGGCTGGAATGGCCGGAGCGGCGTTTGCCGAGGCGCTGGGCTTCTCCTGCGGCCTGCGCGAGCACCGGCGGCTGCTCGCAATCGGCGACCTGGACATGGTTGCGCTGGTGCAGATCGTCGACGGCACGCCGCCGGGATATCGACTGGCGCGCTGGTCGCAGCGGGTGCCGGACGAGTTCATCGACGCGTACGCCGCCGCCAAGGCCGCCATGGCCGACGCCCCGACCGGCGATTTGCAATGGCGGGCGGAGACGTACGACGCGATCAGGTGGCGCGAGATGGAAGCGGCGATGGAACGCCGCAACAACGAGTTGCGCATCGTGGTCGCGCTGACGCAGCCCGGCGGTAAGGTCGCTGCCTTTACCGAGTTGACCGTCTCTCGCGACGCCCCGCGCCGGGCCACTCAGGAGGACACCGCCGTCGTGCTTGCCCACCGCGGCCATGGGCTGGGCTTGATTGTCAAGGCGGAACTGTTGCGGTGGCTACTGTCCGAGCGGCACGACGTGATCGACATCGAGACCTGGAACGCGGACAGCAACGCGCACATGATCGCCGTCAATGAGCGACTCGGCTTCCGCCTTGACGTGGCTTGGCTTGAGTACGAGGCGCCGGCCGATGCGCTGGCCGAACGACTTGGGACGACCGCAGGCTGCCCGGTACGGCCCTAGCGCCGCCGAGCCTGTCCACAGGATTCCCTTTGTCCACAAGGGTTTCCGGCCAGGTTGGTGGCGGCCGGAAGTGTCATACCTGCTGGCTAGTTTGGTCGTATGAGTCAGGCGCCTACGGGAATCCGGGAGCATCCGCTGCTGGCCGGCCTGCGCCTGGTCGAGGAGGGTGTCGCCGGCCTCGGCCAGGTGGGTTGCCGGTCGCTGTCTGACGGCGAGGTCGGCGAGGGGTTGGACCGGCTGCAGGCGGTCAAGGCCCGGCTGGCCGCGGCCGAGCTGGCCCTGATCGGCGAGGTCGGCCGGCGCCGCCTCGGCGCGCCGGTGGGGTCGGACACGGCGGGCTGGCTGCGGGGCGGGCTGCTGATGCACCCGGGTGAGGCC
>JALZAK010000001.1 GCA_030948385.1 Actinomycetota bacterium | reverse complement strand
GGTTCCGGCTGGCCGGCGACCGGACCGGCGCCGGTCGGGTGCGGGCCAAGACCGGGACGCTGTCCGGGGTCAGCGCGCTGGCCGGCGTGGTGCGCGACACCGACGGCCGGCTACTGGTCTTTGCCGTGCTCGCCGATCGGGTGCCGGCCGGTGGGACCGACGGGGCTGAGATCGCCCTCGACCGGGTGGCCGCCGCACTCGCCGGCTGCGGCTGCCGCTGAGCCGATCCGCCGGCCGCCCCGTACGGTTGGCCCATGACGGAAATGGTCGACTGGGATGTCGCGGTGTCCACGGCGGCGCAACTTGCAGGTGGCGGGCCGCGGGTGGGTTTTGCCGAGGCCGCGGATGTGGTGGCCGAGTTGCGACGCGCGACCGACGAGGCCGAGGCGCACGTGTTCGACTTCACGCACTTGCGCGCCCAGATCGACCATCCGCCGGTGCGCGTTGTCGACCGGGCCGATTGGGCCGAGGTCAACGTGGCCGGCTTCCGGACCGTGCTTTCCCCGATCACCGCGAAGCTGCAGGCGCACCGCGGCGCGCAGTCGCGGACCGGCCCGGTGGCCACCGCGATCGGCTCGCGCCTGACCGGTGTCCAGGTCGGCGGCATCCTGGCATTCCTGGCCACCAAGGTGCTCGGCCAGTACGAAGTATTTTCCGGTGCGCCCGGCCAGCTGCTGCTGGTTGCGCCCAACGTGGTGGCGGCGGAGCGGGCGCTCGGCGCGGACCCGCACGACTTCCGGCTCTGGGTTTGCCTGCACGAGGTGACGCACCGCACCCAGTTCACTGCCGTGCCCTGGTTGCGCGACCATTTTCTCGCCGAGGTGGCGGCGTTCATCGACGCGGCCGATCCCGAGGCGATGAAGGAGCGGTTGCTGTCCGCCCTCTCCCAGCTGGCCAGAGCGATCCGCGAACGCGACAGCGAGATCAGCATCATCGATCTCGTGCAGACCCCCGCGCAGAAGGAGGTGCTCGACCGGCTGACGGCGCTGATGACGCTGGTGGAGGGCCACGCCGAGTACGTGATGAACGGAGTCGGGCCGCGCGTGGTCCCGTCGGTGGAGTCGATCCAGGCCAAGTTCGCCGCCCGCCGGCGGGGCACCGGCCCGCTGGATCGCGCCTTGCGCCGGCTGCTCGGGATCGACGTGAAGATGCGCCAGTACGCCGAGGGCAGCCGCTTTGTCGGCTCCGTTGTCGACGCAGTCGGGATGGACGGCTTCAACAAGGTCTGGGAGTCCCCCGCGAGCCTTCCGACGATGGCCGAGGTGGCCGACGCGCCGGCCTGGATCAGCCGGGTCCACGGCGGCGCGCCGGCGCCAGCGGGCTGAGCGCACCGACTCGGCGCGGGACATGGGGCAGCCGCCGATCGAGGTCGCGGCGGTCCGCGTCGCGGTCCGCCGGGCGCTGACCGACCTGCCGGCCGGCGCGCTGGTCCTGGTCGGATGCAGCGGTGGCGCAGATTCCCTGGCCTTGGCCGCAGCCACCGCATTCGAGGCACGCCGGGCTGCCTGGCGCGCCGGCCTGGTCACGGTCGACCACGGCTTGCAGCCTGACTCGGCTGCGCAGGCCGAGCGGGTCCGCGGCTGGGCGGTCAGGGCCGGCTTCGACCCGGTGGAGGTGGCTGCGGTGACGGTCGGGCGGGCCGGCGGCCCGGAGGCGGCCGCCCGGGCGGCTCGCTACGCGGCTCTCGACGGCGTCGCCGATCAGTGGGGGGCGGCGGCGATCCTGCTTGGGCACACCCTCGACGACCAGGCCGAGACGGTGCTTCTCGCGCTGGCCCGGGGCTCCGGCGCGCGATCGCTGTCCGGGATGGCGTCCACTCGCGGGCGCTACCGCCGCCCGCTGCTGGGCGTGTCCCGAGCGGTGACAGTGGCCGCCTGCGCCGGCGAGGGGATCGACCACTGGCAGGATCCGCACAACGCCGACACCACCTACGCCCGGGTCCGCGTGCGCGCGGTGCTGCGGGCACTGGAGGAGGCGGCTCCCGGTGCTACCGATGGGCTGGCCCGCTCGGCCGCGTTGCTGCGGGCAGACGCCGATGCGCTGGACGAGATCGCCCAGCTGGCCGGGGTCGCCCTGGCCACTCCCGACGGAACTCTGAGCTGCGAAGAGTTGGCCGAGCTGCGGCCGGCGGTGCGCAGCCGGGTGTTGCGCGCCGCGGCACTGGCCGCCGGCGCGCCGGCGGGTGCCCTGACTGCCGCGCACCTGGCAGCCGTCGACGCGCTGGTGGTGCACTGGTGCGGGCAGGGTGCGGTGAGCCTTCCCGGTGGTGTTCAGGCGGCGCGCCGGTCTGGCAGGCTTGCCTTCGACACCCCGCCCCGGTAAGGAGCCTCCTGGTGTACGACGGCGACATCGAATCGGTGGTCGTGTCCGAGAAGCAGATCCAGACGCGCATCGAGGAGTTGGCCGCCGAGGTGTCGCGCGATTACGCCGACCGCGAACTTCTGCTGGTCGGCGTACTCAAGGGCGCGGTGATGTTCATGGCCGACTTCGCCCGGGCCCTGTCGCGGCCGCTCACCATGGAGTTCATGGCCGTGTCCTCCTACGGCCAGTCCACCAACTCCTCCGGCGTCGTACGCATCCTCAAAGATCTCGACCGCGACATCGCCGGGCATCATGTGATCCTGATCGAGGACGTCATCGACTCCGGTCTGACTCTGAGTTGGCTGCTGCGCAACCTGCGTAGCCGACAGCCGGCCTCGCTCGAGGTGGTGGCGCTGCTGCGCAAGCCCGACGCAATGCGGGTCAACGTGCCGGTCCGCTATGTCGGCTTCGACATCCCGGACGCCTTCGTCGTCGGCTACGGGCTGGATTACGCGGAGCGCTACCGAGACCTGGGGTACGTGGGAATCCTCAAGCCGGCCGTGTACGAACGCTAGCTGCGGGCTCGCTCCGGCACCCAGGCAGAGCGGTGCCGAGCCGCTGCCCGGTGTACCGTCGTTTTGGGGCTTTGCCGCGGCTAACCGGCCGTGCACCCGCGCACCGCTCAGGATCAGGAGGGTCGGGCCGCCGCTTCGGCGGTCCCGCGTGCACATGGATCGAACTCGCCAACTTCTCCGCAAGCCCTTCGTCTGGGTGCTGCTCGTCGTTGCCGCTTTCGTGCTGTTCAGCCCGCTGCTGCGGGGCAACGGCGGCTACGGCAAGGTCGACACGTCCACCGCCATTGCCCAGATCAGCGATGGCAACTTCACCAAGGTCCACTTCGACGACAAGGAGCAGCGGCTTCGGATCGACCTGAAGAACACGGTCTCGGTCCAGGGGAACAAGACCGACAAGATCACTGCGGCCTTCCCGGCGGACGCCTCGCGCGACATCTACGAGCAGTTGGTCGCTGCCCGCAAGGACAACCCGCGAGTTAGCTTCGACACCAAGGTCAGCACCCCCAACCTCCTGCTCAACGTCCTCCTGACGTTCGTGCCCTTCATCCTCATCGCGGTCGTACTCTTCTTTTTCATCAGCCAGATGCAAGGCGGCGGCAGCCGGGTGATGAACTTCGGCAAATCCAAAGCCAAGCTGGTCAGCAAGGACACCCCCAAGACCACCTTCGCCGATGTTGCTGGGGTGGACGAGGCGATCGAGGAGCTCGAGGAGATCAAGGAGTTCCTCGAATCGCCGGCCAAGTTCCAGGCGATCGGCGCAAAGATCCCCAAGGGCGTGCTGCTGTACGGCCCGCCAGGCACCGGCAAGACCCTGCTGGCGCGGGCAGTGGCCGGCGAGGCCGGCGTCCCGTTCTACTCGATCTCCGGATCGGACTTCGTCGAGATGTTCGTGGGGGTCGGCGCCTCCCGGGTGCGTGACCTGTTCGAGCAGGCCAAAGCGAACGCGCCGGCCATCGTCTTCGTCGACGAGATCGACGCCGTTGGCCGGCACCGCGGCGCCGGCATGGGCGGCGGCCACGACGAGCGCGAGCAGACGCTGAACCAACTCCTGGTCGAGATGGACGGCTTCGACGTCAAGGGCGGGGTCATCCTCATCGCCGCGACCAACCGGCCTGACATCCTCGATCCGGCGCTGCTGCGCCCCGGCCGCTTCGACCGGCAGATCGCGGTCGACCGGCCTGACCTGCGCGGCCGCAAGGACATCCTGCGGGTGCACGCCAAGGGCAAGCCGTTTGCTGCGGACGTCGACCTGGACACGGTCGCCCGGCGCACCCCCGGATTCACCGGAGCGGACCTCGCGAACGTGATCAACGAGGCGGCCCTGCTGACCGCCCGGCACAACGAGCAGCTGATCACCAACCACTCGCTCGAGGAGGCGATCGACCGGGTCATCGCCGGCCCCGAGCGCAAGACGCGCGCGATGAGTGACAAGGAAAAGAAGGTCACCGCGTATCACGAGGGCGGCCATGCCCTAGTCGCGTACGCGCTACCCAACGCCGACCCCGTGCACAAGGTGACGATCCTGCCGCGCGGTAGGTCGCTCGGGCACACGCTCGTGCTGCCTACCGAGGACAAGTACACCCAGACGCGCTCGGAGATGATCGACTCGCTGGCCTACGCCCTGGGTGGGCGGGCGGCCGAGGAACTGGTGTTCCACGAGCCGACGACGGGCGCCAGCAACGACATCGAGAAGGCGACCGCGCTCGCCCGGGCCATGGTCACCGAGTTCGGGATGAGCCCGAAGCTGGGCGCCGTCAAGTACGGCACCACCGAGGGGGAGCCCTTCCTCGGCCGCGACTACGGCCACCAGCGTGACTACTCCGAGGACATCGCCGCCGACATCGACAGCGAGGTACGCGGGCTGATCGAGTCCGCGCACGACGAGGCCTGGGAGATCCTGGTCGAGTACCGCGACGTGCTCGACGACCTCGTGCTCGAACTGATGGATCGCGAGACCGTGACCAAGGAAGAGCTGGTCCGGATCTTCTCCCGGGTGCACAAGCGGCCCCCGTACAACGCCTATGGCGGCTTCGGCAAGCGCACCCCGTCGGACAAGCCGCCGGTGATGACCCCGGCCGAGGTCGCGCGTGTCAACGGCGGGCCGCCGGCACGCGTCGACCCGCAGTCCAACGGCGGCGCGACCGTCCCGCCGGTGCAGCGGCCCTACCCCGCGCCGACCCCCTATCCCCGGCCGGACGCCGGAGCGACCCACTGAGCGGCTTCGACTCGGCCCGGGTGCAGGCCGCGGTACACGAGTTGCTGATCGGGATCGGCGAGGACCCCGAGCGCGAGGGTTTGCAGCGCACCCCGGCGCGGGTGGCCCGGGCGTACGCAGAGGCCTTCGCCGGGCTCGGCCAGAACCCCGGCGCTGTGCTCAGCAGTGTGTTCGACGAGGGCCACGAGGAAATGGTCATCGTCAAGGACATCGAAGTGGCCAGCTTCTGCGAGCATCATCTGCTGCCGTTCCACGGCGTCGCGCACGTCGGCTACATCCCGAACTCCCAGGGACAGATCACCGGGCTGTCCAAGCTGGCCAGGCTGATCGACGTCTTCGCCAAGCGCCCGCAGGTGCAGGAGCGGATGACGACGCAGATCGCCGACGCGCTGGTCGACGGCCTCAAGCCGCTCGGCGTCGTCGTGATTATCGAGTGCGAGCACCTGTGCATGTCGATGCGGGGAGTGCGCAAGCCCGGCTCAAAGACCGTGACGTCGGCGGTGCGCGGTCTGATGCGTAGTTCTGCCTCGACCCGGGCCGAGGCGCTCAGCCTCATCTACCGGCGGTGAACCGGCCGGCCGGGTTGCCTTCCCCGGGGCGCTGCGTCGTGATGGGCGTGCTCAACGTCACCCCCGACTCCTTCTCCGACGGTGGCCGCTACGTCCGGGTCGACGACGCCGTTCGGCACGGGATGCAGATGGTGACCGACGGGGCCGACCTGGTCGATGTCGGCGGCGAATCCACCCGTCCCGGCGCGCAGCGGGTCGACGCCGGCGAGGAGTGCCGGCGGGTCCTGCCGGTGATCGGTGAGCTGGCCGGCGCCGGCGTGCCGGTCAGCATCGACACCACCCGCGCGGCGGTGGCCGAGGCGGCGCTGTCGGCCGGGGCCGTGCTGGTCAACGACGTCAGCGGTGGGCAGGCCGACCCGGACATGGGCCGCGTCCTTGCCGGCGCCGGCGTCCCGTGGGTGCTCATGCACTGGCGCGGGCACAGTTCAGCCATGCAGACGCTGGCCAGCTACGACGACGTGGTTGCCGAGGTGACCGCGGAACTCCGCTCGCGGGTGGATGAGGCGGTCCGCGCCGGCGTGCCGGTCGAATCGCTGGTCATCGATCCCGGGCTCGGCTTCGCCAAGACAGCGGAGCACAACTGGGCCCTGCTGGCCCACCTCGATTCGCTGCTGGCCATCGGCCCGCCGGTGTTGGTGGGGGCCTCCCGCAAGTCCTTCCTCGGCGCACTGCTGGCCGGATCGGACGGCGCCCCACGGCCGCTGGAGGGGCGCGAGCCGGCCACCGTGGCGATCACCGCTCTCGCCGCGGCCGCCGGCGCATGGGGTGTCCGCGTGCACGATGTGGCTCCTAGTGCCGACGCGGTGCGGGTTGTCGCCGAGCTGCGGGCCGCCCGATGACCGACGTGATCAGCCTGCGCGGGCTCACCGTGCGGGGCTACCACGGCGTGCACGAGGTCGAGCGCGCCCGCGGCCAGGAGTTCGTCGTCGACGTCGCGCTCGAGGTCGACCTGGCCCGCGCGGCCGCGACGGACGACCTGTCGGACACGGTGCATTACGGGGAGCTGGCCGAGAAGCTGGCCGAGGTGATTTCCGGGAAACCGGTCCAGCTGATCGAGACACTGGCCGGCCGACTCGTCGAGGTGTGCCTGGCCGACCCGAAGGTGCAGGTTGCCACGGTCACCGTGCACAAGCCGCACGCTCCCTTGCCGGTGACCTTCGCCGACGTGGCTGTCACCGTCGTCCGTACCCGGCCGTGAGCCGAGCCGTGCTCTCGCTCGGCTCGAACATGGGTGACCGCCTCGGATACTTGCAGTCCACTGTGGACGGACTTCGGAACCTGCTGGTCGCCGTCTCCCCGGTATACGAGACCGAAGCGTTCGGCACCGAGCCGCAGGAGCCGTACCTCAACGCAGTGCTCCTGGCCGAGGGGGAGGTCGGGCCGGACGGGTGGCTGGAGCAGGCGGCCGCGCTGGAGCAGGCGGCCGGCCGGGTCCGGACCCGCCGGTGGGCCCCGCGGACCCTCGACGTGGACGTCATCGCGGTGGACGACGTCATCAGCGACGACCCCAGGCTGACCCTGCCGCATCCGCGGGCGTACGAACGCGCGTTCGTCCTGGTTCCGTGGCTTGACGTGGAGCCGGCGGCAACGCTGCCCGGGCACGGCCGGGTACGCGGCCTCCTGGCCCGGCTTGACGTGGCAGGCGTGCGCCGGCGCGATGATCTGGTGCTGGCATGAAGCCGGTCGGGCCGACCCGACCGCGGGACCTGGCCCTGGCAGCGGCCGGAACGGCGGTTCTGGGCTACCTGCTTGTCCGCAGTTACTACGGCGACATCCCGGCGCTGCCCTGGACTCCGTCGGTCGCCCTGGCCGGGTTGGCCGTCTTCGAGGGCGGCGCGGCTCGGGGCACCCGGCAGCGGATCGCCCGGCGCCCCGGCACCAAGCCGGTCGAGCCGCTGGTGGTGGCCCGGCTGGTCGCGCTGGCGAAGGCCAGCGCGCTCGTTGGCGCGCTGCTGGTCGGGTTCTGGGCCGGTGCATTTGCCTATACGTTCGGGGCCCGGGACCGCCTGGCCGCTGCCGGCCGGGACGCCGTCGTGGCCGGCGTGGGAGTCGCGGTCTGCGCCTTGCTCGTGGGCGCGGCGCTGTGGCTGGAGAACTCCTGTCGCGCGCCCGACCCGCCGGAGGACCCGCCGGCCCCGGCCTGACCGGGCTGTCAGACGGCGCCGGCAGTCTCCGGTTCGGCGTGCTCGACCGAGCGGCGCAGCGCCGCATGCAGTGACTCCGGGGTCAGCACGCCGAGGAAGCGCGACCCGTCCAGCACGGCCACCCAGCCGGCGTCCTGCTGCAGCATCACGGAGAAAGCCGCCTTGAGTGTCGCGCCGGCCGGCACCCAGGCGTCCATCCGCCGGCCGCGTTCGCCCACCCGGCCGGCGCCGACGGCCCGGTCCCGGGACAGCCAGCCGTTGAGGTTGTCCTCGCCGTCGAGAACCACCGCCCACCGGGCGCCGGCCCGTTCCATCGCGGCCGCGGCCTCGGCCAGCGAGTCGTCGACGTGCACGACCGGCGGCTTCTCCAGGTCGACGTCGGTGATTTCGGTGACGGCCAGCCGCTTCAGCCCTCGGTCGGCGCCGACGAAG
>JALZAK010000164.1 GCA_030948385.1 Actinomycetota bacterium | reverse complement strand
GGGCCGCCCAACCCGCCGTCGTGGTGGTCCAGCCGGGCGACACGCTGTGGGCGCTGGCCGTCCGAGCCGACCCGCGGGCCGATCCGCGGGTCACGGTCGCGCGGCTGATCAAGATCAACCGGCTGTCCGGCGCCGTGTTGCGTCCGGGGCAGGCGCTGCGGCTCGTCGCGCGCTGAGACTCGGCCCGCAGCCTGGCCCGCGGGCCACCTGGGCCCGGCCCGGACGCCGGGCGCACGACACGCCGGACCGCCTCGGCGGATGTGCTTGCCAGACCTTGTGGTCCGGGATAACTTCGGACCCCACATCTTGTAAATCACAGCCGTGTTGTTTACCCACAGGATCTCCACCGTAGGGGCGGCCCGCCGCACAGGTTGTCCCCAAGATTTGCACCACGTCACGCACAGGCCGTCCGTCAGGGGGCGGTCGCGGCGGGGCCGATTCGACCATCGGAGGGCCGCAGGTGCGCTGCCCGTACTGCCGGTTCGCCGACTCCCGTGTGGTCGACTCGCGCGAGGTCGACGAGGGCCAGACGATCCGCCGGCGCCGATCCTGCCCGGAGTGCGGCCGAAGGTTCACCACCGTCGAGGAGCCCACTCTGGCGGTGATCAAGCGCAGCGGCGTCACCGAGCCGTTCCGCCGCGACAAGGTGATCAGCGGCGTCCGCAAGGCCTGCCAGGGCCGGCCGGTCGGCGACGACGCGCTGGCGCTGCTCGCCCAGCAGGTCGAGGAGGCAGTCCGGGCCATCGGGGCAGCGGAGATCGACTCCGGCGAGGTCGGCCGGGCGATCCTGGGGCCATTGCGGGCGCTGGACGAGGTTGCCTACCTGCGCTTCGCCAGCGTCTATCGCAGTTTCGACAGCCTGACGGACTTCGAGACCGAGATCGCCGCCCTGCGGGCATCCCAGGACGCCGACCCGTCCGCCGGCCACACCGTCGCCAAGCACAGCGGGCCGCACCAGCCGGCGCCGCCGCCTCGCCTGCACAGCGTGGTGCCGGCCGGCTAGCCAGCCGTACCACCCCGCCCCGATCGAGAGCACTTCCCGGGCATGCCGCCGGGTCCCCGACACGTTGATATGGACAGCGAGCGGAAGGCAGGACGAGGACATGGCCGAGACGGTCGGCACCACCCGGAACGGCAGCCCGAGCGAGGCCGCCCAGAGCGAGGCCGCCCCGCGCGAGCGCGGGCGTGGGCTGCGGATGGAACGGATCTTCACCCGCGAGGGCGTCCATCCCTACGACACGGTCAGCTGGGAGCGCCGCGACGTCGTGCTGACCAACTGGCGGGATGGGTCGGTCAACTTCGAGCAGCGCGGTGTCGAGTTCCCCGACTTCTACTCGGTGAACGCGGCCAACATCGTCACCAGCAAGTACTTCCGCGGCCCTGTCGGAACGCCGGGCCGGGAGTCGAGCCTGCGCCAGCTCATCGACCGGGTGGTGGACACCTACAGCGCGACCGGCCTCGAGCAGGGCTACTTCGCCACCCCTGCGGACGCCGAGATCTTCAACCACGAGCTCAAGTACGCCCTGCTGCACCAGTTCTTCAGCTTCAACTCCCCGGTCTGGTTCAACGTCGGCACGCCCTCGCCACAGTTCGTCAGCGCCTGCTTCATCCTCTCCGTCGAGGACGACATGGACTCGATCCTGGACTGGTACAAGGAGGAGGGCCTGATCTTCAAGGGGGGCTCCGGTGCCGGCGTGAACCTGTCCAAGATTCGCTCGTCGCGGGAGCTGCTGTCCTCGGGCGGCACCGCCTCCGGCCCGGTGTCCTTCATGCGCGGCGCCGACGCCTCAGCAGGCACCATCAAGTCCGGCGGCGCGACCCGGCGGGCGGCCAAGATGGTCGTTCTGGACGTCGACCACCCCGACATCGAGGAGTTCATCGACCTCAAGGCGCGCGAGGAGGAGAAGATCCGGGTGCTGCGCGACGCCGGCTTCGACATGGACCTCGGCGGCAAGGACATCACCAGCGTGCAGTACCAGAACGCCAACAACTCGGTCCGGGTCAGCGACGAGTTCATGCGTGCCGTGGAGGAGGGCCGCGATTTCCACCTGCGGGCCCGGATGGACGGCTCGATCCTGCAGACCGTGCCGGCCCGCGAGTTGTTCCGCAAGATGGCGCAGGCGGCCTGGGAGTGCGCTGACCCCGGCATCCAGTACGACGACACGATCAACGACTGGCACACCAATCCCGAAAGCGGCCGGATCACGGCGAGCAACCCGTGCAGCGAGTACCTCAGCCTGGACAACTCCTCCTGCAACCTCGCCTCGCTCAACCTCATGCGCTTCCGCAGGGCCGACGGCAGCTTCGACGGCCCGCTGTTCGCCAAGGCCGTCGAGCTCGTCGTCACCGCGATGGACATCTCCATCTGCTTCGCCGATTTCCCAACCGAGAACATCGGCCGGACCACCCGCGACTTCCGCCAGCTCGGCGTGGGCTACTGCAACCTCGGCGCTTTGCTGATGTCCACCGGTCACGCCTACGACGGGGAGGGCGGCCGGGCGATGGCGGCGGCCATCACGTCGCTGATGACCGGCGCCGCGTACAAGCGTTCGGCCGAGCTCGCCGGCGTGGTCGGGCCGTACGCCGGTTTCGCCAAGAACGCCCACGCGCACGCCCGGGTGATGCGCAAGCACGCGGCCGCGACCGACCAGATCCGCGCGCTCGGTGCCGACGACGCGGCCGTGCTGGCCGAGGCCACCCAGGCATGGCGGGCCTGCCTGCAGACCGGCGAGGCCAACGGCTGGCGCAACGCGCAGGCCAGCGTGCTCGCGCCCACCGGGACGATCTCGTTCTTCATGGACGCCGACACCACCGGGGTCGAGCCCGATCTGGCGCTGGTCAAGTACAAGAAGCTTGTCGGCGGCGCATCCATGCAGATCGTCAACCGCACCGTGCCGATGGCGCTGCGCAAGCTCGGCTACAACGAGGAGACCGTCGAGGCAATCGTCGAATACGTCACCGAGCACGGTCATGTGATCGACGCGCCGGGGCTGAAGACCGAGCACTACGAGGTGTTCGACGCCGCGATGGGGGAGCGGGCCATTTCCTGGATGGGCCACGTCCGGATGCTGGCGGCGGTGCAGCCGTTCCTGTCCGGTACGGCAAGCAAGACGGTCAACCTGCCTGCCACCGCGACCGTGGAGGACATCGAGCGGGCCTACTTCGAGGCGTGGAAGTTCGGTCTGAAGGCGCTGGCCGTCTACCGGGACAACTCCAAGGTCGGCCAGCCGCTGTCGGACACCTCCGCCAAGAAGGAGGCGGCGGCCGGGGCGGCGCTGCAGAGCCGGCCGGTGCGCCGGCGGCTGCCCAAGAAGCGTCCGTCGCAGACGGTGTCGTTCTCCGTCGGCGGCGCCGAGGGCTACATGACCGCGGGCTCCTACCCCGACGACGGACTCGGTGAGGTGTTCCTCAAGCTGGGCAAGCAGGGGTCCACCCTGGCCGGGGTGATGGACGCGTTCTCCATCGCCATTTCCATCGCCCTGCAATACGGCGTGCCGCTGGAGACCTACGTCTCCAAGTTCACCAGCATGCGGTTCGACCCGGCCGGGCTGACCGACGACCCCGACATCCGGATCGCCAGCTCGATGATGGACTACATCTTCCGCCGGCTGGCGCTGGACTACCTGCCCTATGACCAGCGGGCCGAGCTGGGCATCTTCACGGCAGCGGAGCGGGCCGCGCAGCTGGACCCGCCCGCCGGTTCGGCGGCCGAGGCGGCGGTGGTGCCCGAGGACGCCGACGTCGAGGCGATGCGTTCGTCGGCTCCGGTCGGGCGGCCGGCGTCGTCGGTGCCTGTCACGACGACGCGTCCGGAGTTGCTGGCCGGCGGGGAGGCAGGGCAGTCGCTGTCCGCGCGGACTGCCGTCGACGCGCCGCTGTGCATGACCTGCGGCGTGAAGATGCGACCGGCCGGGTCCTGCTACGTCTGCGAGTCCTGCGGCAGTACCAGCGGCTGCAGCTGACAATGCCGTGTCCAGGTCGGTCAGGGTCAGTTCCTACCTGATCTGCGCAACACCACGTAGTGGCAGCACGCTGCTGTGCCGATTGCTGCGCTCCACTCGGGTTGCGGGCCGACCCGAGTCCTACTTTCGAGTTCCCGACGAGCAGACGTGGGCTGACCGGTGGCAGCTCCAGCGCGACACAAGCGGAGGCTTCGACTATCCGGACTATGTACGCGCGGCCCTGGCAGCGGGAAGCACCGAGAACGGCGTATTCGGCGCCAGGATCATGTGGGGAACGCTGGATGAAATGGTTGCCAGGCTCGGCGCGGCTCGCCCGGCTCTCGCGGGCTCCGATCTTGACCTACTGACCGGCGCGTTCGGCCCGTTGCGCTTCGTCCATCTTTGGCGGGAGGACATCCTTGCCCAAGCGGTGTCGTGGGCGCGGGCCGAGCAGACCAACTACTGGCACCCCGGAGACCCAACGGCACCCGGGCCCCAGCCCCGGTTCGACTATCAGCAGATCCGCGGCCTCGTCGAAACCATCGACGCGCACAACGCCGCATGGCGGGCCTGGGTCGCCGCAAGCGGCGTCCGGCCGCACGTGGTGACCTACGAGTCGTTGATCGCGGACCCGGCCGGCGTCACCCGGGGAATTCTGGACTTCCTCGGCCTGGCGCTACCCGACGATCAGCCGATTGCAAGTCGGGATCAGCGCCAAGCCGACGAGATCAACGCAGACTGGACGGCGCGCTACCGCGCTATCGCCGAAGCCTCCACGGCCGAGTGAGTGCCAGTCTTCACGGCGCGGTTTCGACCGGGGGACTTGCGCCGGCACCCAGCGCCAAGAGGGCGTGGCGCAGCCGAGGGTTCGGGGAGGCCAGCGGCAGAGCCGCAAGCAGGTGGGCGAGGGCCGCCGCAGGGGTGAGCCCATCGCGCAGCACCGCGTAGCGGGCCGCGACGGTGGGGGTGCGGCTCTGCGCCGCCACGCAGTGCAGCAGCACCCGGTGCCCCTCCGCCCGCAGGGCCGCCACTGTGCGGGCCGCGTCGTCGACCACGAACTCGAGGTGGGCGTTGTCCTCTGGGTCGGCGGAGTCGACCAGCCACATCTCGACGTGGTCCTCGGCGCGGACGCCGCGGGCTGGCGCATCGCCGGTGCCGATCCGGCACAGGCTGACCACTGCGCTGACGTCCGCCGGCAGGGCAGCCAGCGTCTGCGCGGGGCCGAGGAGTACCCCCGGGTCGTGTGGGTGCGGGACGGGCGCCGGCATCCCCCAGGAGCCCCCGTAGTCCAGCCGCTCGGCCGCCGGCCAGTCACTTCGGTCGCGGTGCCGACTGCTGGCCGCAGCGACGCCGAGCCGGACCAGGT
>JALZAK010000122.1 GCA_030948385.1 Actinomycetota bacterium | reverse complement strand
GGCTGGGCGCGCTGCGCCGGCGGCCCGAGGCGCGCTGGCGCCGGCGACCGGCCGACGTGCCGGCGCTGACCCGCCTGCAACGCGAGCTGGTCCTGGCCGCGCTCCGGGTAACCCGGCCCGGCGGAGTAGTCGCGTACGCGACCTGTTCGCCGCATCTTGCCGAGACCCGGATGGTGGTCGAGGACCTGGTCAGGACCGGCGCCGCGGTTGCCCTCGACACACCGGCCGTCCTACCTGGAATCCCGGGCTTGGGGTCCGGCCCGTGGGTGCAACTGTGGCCGCACCGGCACGGCACCGACGCGATGTTCCTCGCCCTGCTCAGACCAGTCGCGGCCCAGTCCTAACCGAGGTGCTCGAGCAGCCGGTCCAGAAAAGCCGCTTGCGCCTTGACCAGCTTCGGCCGCGCCGCGTCCAGGCCGAACCATGCGACCCGGTCGACCTCCGGGAACTCCGCGATCCGCCCGGTCCCCGCCGGCCACTCCATCCGGAACGTCCCCGGCACGACCGCTGCCGGGTCGAGGTCGGCCTCGCCGGCCCAGGCGGTGACCAGCTTGCCGCCCGACTGGCGGACGGTGCCGAGCTCGCTCAGGTGCACGGCCGGCACCGGCAGGCCGAGCTCCTCGGCGAACTCGCGCCGGGCGGCCGCCTGCGGGTCCTCGTCCGCGGTGTACTCGCCCTTGGGCAAGGTCCAGGCGCCGGCGTCCCGCCGGGCCCACAGCGGACCGCCCATATGGGCGAGCAGCACCTCGACCTCCCCGCCGACGCGGCGGAAGAGCAGGATGCCGGCGCTGGTCTTCGCTCCTGTCATGCCGGAAGTCTGCCGGAGGGGCCGGCTCACGCCCCCGCTCTGGCAAGCCGCGCGACCGCCCGCGCGGCGGCCGCCCGGACCCGGGGCACCGGGTCCTCCTGCAATGGGGCAACGCGGGACAGCGCGTCCCCGACCAGATGCCGTGCCACCACCTTGGCGGCCATCTCACGCACCCGCCAGGCCTCGTCATCCAGTGCCGAAATCAGCGCCGGTGTCGCGCGGTCGTCCCAGGCCCACAAGAGGCCGCGGGCTCCCCAGACCCGCAGCCAGTAGCGCTGCGGCGGCGCGGCGTCGAGGAACCGGGCCGCCCGTGGGCCGCCGAGGCTGCGGATCAGCGTGGCATCGACGTCGCGACCGCCGAGCAGGTCGATACAACCGGTGACGACCCCGTCGCGGCCCCGCATGGCGCACGCGGTATCGATGCTCTGCCGCGGTGTCTGCCCCCAGCGCGACGTCGTGCTCACCGGAACGAGGCTAGGCGCTCGGATCGCTAGACTGCCGCGGTGGATGTGCTGATCGCACCGAGCATCCTCGCGGCCGACTTCGCCCGGCTGGCCGACGCCGCGGCGGCGGTGGAGGACACCGCCGACTGGCTGCACATCGACATGATGGACAACCACTTCGTCCCCAACCTGACCATCGGCCTGCCAGTGGTGCAGAGTCTGCACGCTGCCACCCGTCTGCCGCTGGACTGTCACCTGATGATCGACGACCCGGCCAGGTGGGCGCCGCCGTACGCGGAGGTCGGTGCTCGCAACGTGACCTTCCACGCCGAGGCAAGCTCCGACCCGGTAGCCGTCGGCCGGGACATCCGGGCGGCCGGCGCGCTGGCCGGGCTGGCGCTCAAGCCTGGTACGCCACTCGAGCCGTACCTGGAGATCCTCCGGCACTTCGACACGCTGTTGGTGATGACCGTCGAGCCCGGCTTCGGCGGCCAAGCCTTTCTGGCCGAGGTGCTGCCGAAGGTGCGCCAGGCCCGAGAGCTGGTGCAGACCGGGCACCTGCAGCTGCGGGTCGAGGTCGACGGCGGGGTCGACGCCGACACGATCGAGCAGGCCGCCGCCGCCGGCGCGGACGTGTTCGTGGCCGGCTCGGCGGTGTACGGCGCCGAGGATCCCGCCCGTGCGGTGACCGCGTTGCGGCAGCGGGCCGGCGCCTCGGTCGCGCCGTAGCCACGGCCCGGCCGCATGGCAGAATGGGTTGCGCAGCACGCGCGCACCGGGGTCGGTGAAATCCGAACCGGCGGTAACAGTCCGCGACCCGCCGGCAGCCAGCCGTCGCTGGCCCGCGATGTACGCCGCCCGCCCGCTCCGATCGCGCTCGACCGCGAGAGGAGGCGCCGGTGCCCGTGCCCGTCCCGGCCGGTCCCGCCGAGGAAGCCGCGATGCGCCGCGCCATTGCGCTGGCCGCTCGTGGCCTCGGCTCGACCAGCCCCAACCCTGTGGTCGGTGCGGTCGTGCTCGACCCGGCCGGCGACGTCGTCGGGATCGGCTGGCATGAGCGGGCCGGCGGCCCGCACGCGGAGGTCGTCGCACTGGCCGGCGCGGGGGCCCGCGCCCGCGGCGGGACGGTCGTAGTGACCCTCGAGCCGTGCGCCCACACC
>JALZAK010000092.1 GCA_030948385.1 Actinomycetota bacterium | reverse complement strand
CTGCGCCGGCGCCGCTACCCCATCGTGGGATCGGGCCGGGGCATCCATTCCTTCGTGCACATCGACGATGCCGCCCGAGCTACGGTGGCCGCCCTGTCCGGGCCCCCCGGCTGCTACAACATCGTCGACGACGAGCCAGCGCCGGCAGCGGACTGGGTGCCGGCGCTCGCCGCCGCGGTCGGCGGGCCGGTCCCTCGGCACGTGCCGGCGGGATTGGCTGGCGTGCTCGCCGGCAAGGGTCTGGTGAACTGGATGGAGACGTTGCGGGGTGCGGACAACTCCGCCGCCAAGCTGCGGCTGGGCTGGCGGCCGGACCATCCGAGCTGGCGGCAGGGATTTGCTACGGAAGGAGTGTCAAGTGGTCGATCGGAAGGTGTCTGAGCGGATCCTCGGCGGCTCCGGGCTGCGGGTGTCAGCGCAGGGCCTGGGTTGCATGGGCATGTCGCAGTCGTACGGCTCGGCTGACAAGACGGAGTCCATCGCCACGATTCACCGCGCGCTCGACCTTGGAGTGTCCTTTCTGGACACGTCTGACGTTTACGGCGATGGTCACAACGAGGAGTTGGTCGGGCGGGCGATCGCCGGCCGCCGCGCTGAGGTGGTGCTCGCCACCAAGTTCTCGCTCAGCCGCAACGGCTCGGGTCCGATGCGCATCGACGGCCGGCCGGAGAACGTCCGGGCCTGTTGCGACGCCAGCCTGCGCCGGCTCGCCGTCGATCACATCGATCTGTACTACCAGCATCGGGTCGACCCCGACGTGCCGATCGAGGACACCGTCGGTGCGATGGCGGGTTTGGTGGAGGCCGGGAAGGTGCGTCACCTCGGTCTGTCCGAGGCGAGCGCGCGGTCCATCGAGCGCGCCGCCGCCGTGCACCCGATCGCCGCGTTGCAAAGCGAGTGGTCACTGTGGACCCGCGACCTCGAGGACGAGGTGGCCGGCACCGCCCGCCGGCTGGGTATCGGCATCGTTGCGTTCAGCCCGCTCGGCCGCGGCTTCCTCACCGGGGCGATCACCAGTCCGGACGATTTCGGACCGGAGGACTTCCGGCGTAACAGCCCGCGCTTTCAGGGGGAGAACTTCACTCGCAACATGCAACTGGTCGACGAAGTCCGCGCATTGGCCGAGGAGAAGGGGTGCACCGCCGGGCAGCTTGCGCTGGCGTGGGTGATGGGGCAGGGCGATGACGTGGTCCCGATACCTGGCACCAAGCGCAGGGCGTATCTGGAGGAGAACGTCGCCGCCTGCGACCTCCGGCTGACCGGCGACGACATCGCCCGGCTCGACGCGATCGCACCCAGCGGGGTCGCCGCCGGCGGCCGCTATCCCGGCTCCTACGCCTACGGCGACAGTCCGGGCGACCCGGACGGCTGATCGGAGCCGGCCGGTTCGGTTCGCCGGGCGCACCTCCACACGTCCACGCGCAGGTCCGGGTGCATCCCGAGGGACTCATACAGCGCCGGGGCACCGGACGTGTTGTTGGTGTCCACGTCGAGGATGACTTTGCTGCGGCCGCGCCGCCGCATCTCGGCGAAGGCGATACGCAGGAGCAACTTCGCCAGCCCGCGACCCCGCGCCTCCGGATGCACGGCCAGCGTCTGTACGTAGCCGGCGTTGTCGGTGGGAATGAAGGCGTTCGTGCCGAGCAGCATGCCGACCGGCTGGCCGTCGAGTTCGGCGAGCCACACCTGGGACCAGTCAGTGGCTGAGCGGTCCGCATGTCGGGAGTACCACTCCCCGAAGGTCTGCGGCACGCTGCCGAAGTGGTCGACGAACGCGAGTTCCTTCACCCCGTGCGCTGCGCGGAGCAGGTCGTGGTCGGCCCCGCAGACCCGCAACACCACGCCGGCCGGTATCGGTGGATCATCCGGAGCACCTTCCAGCGGCCGGCTCATCCGGGAAAACGTAGTGGCCACGGTGTAGCCCCGGCCGGTCAGCAGAGCTGCCTCGTCGCGGGCTTCCCGGTAGCAGCCCTTGCCGACCCGGATCTCGGCGTGACCGAGCTCCCGACCGATCTCTGCCGCTCTTGCTTCGGTCAAGGTGAGTAGTAGGCCGGCCAGCCCGGGATCAGCGCCCGGATCCACGTAGAAGTCGAGATTGACCTCGGCCGACGTCCCTTTGCGGGCCGCCCAGGCATAGCCTGCGGTCCGCCCGTCGCCGTCGGTGACCAACCAGGCGTCGGCCGCCGGATCGAAGCCGGCGTCGGCGAACTCGTCGTACAGGTCGTCCTCGGTCAGGTCCGGTGCGCCGATCAGGGCGGTGTTGTGCGCCGCGATCAACTGGTAGATGGCCGGCACGTCGTCGACAGTGGGCCGGCGCCGGCGATGGCCGGGCGGCAGATCGACGGCGGTCATGCCCGGGTTGTATCCGACCGCGGGGCGCAGTGTCGAACGACTTGCGGCCGGCTAGGTGACCGCGGTGCGCACCTTGGGATCGATCACGGCGTACAGCAGGTCGACGATGAGGTTGGCGATGACGATGAAGAAGGCGCCGAACAACGTCACCCCGAGCACCTTGGGCAGGTCGTTGTTCGCGACGGCGATGACGGCGTACTGCCCGATACCCGGGAGCGAGAAGGTGGTCTCGGTCAGGATCGCGCCACCCAGCAGCAGGCCCAAGTCGAGGCCGAAGATCGTCAGGATCGGGGTCAGCGCAGCGCGCAGCCCGTGTTTCATCACCACGGTCCGCTCGGCGAGGCCCTTGGCCCGGGCCGTGCGGATGTAGTCCTCGTTCATCGTCTCCAGCATGCCGGCGCGGGTCAGCCGCGCGTATGCCGCCGCATAGAGGAACGCCAGGGTGATCCAGGGCAGCAGAAGGTCATACGCCCACTCGCCCGGGTTGGCGGCATCCATCGGATTTGTGCCGCCGGGAGCAGCGAGGCCGAGGTTGTAACTGAAGATGATCAGCGACAGGAGGCCGGTGAAGAAGATCGGCAGGGACACGCCGGCCAGAGCCGTGCCCATCGCCGCCCGGTCGAAGACGCTGCCCCGCTTGAGCGCCGACAGCACGCCGGTGGCCACCCCGCCGAACAGCCAGATGACCGCCGCGCCGGCGGCCAGAGACAGCGTGACCGGCAGCCGGTCCAGCAGGTCGGGCAGCACGGGGCTCTGGGTCAGGAAGGAATAGCCGAGGCAGGGCGCCGGGCAGTGGTCGGTCGTCGGGCCGGTGTTGTAGTCGGCGCCGGCAAAAATCCCTTTGACGAACCTGCCGTACTGCACCCACAGCGGGTCGGTGAAGCCGAGTGTCACGGCGGTCTGGTGGATCTGAGCCGCGCCGGCGCTCTTGCCCACATAGCGCGACGCCAGGTCGTCAGGGGTGGCGCCGGCGATCCGGGGGACCAGGAAGAAGATCGCGAAGGCAACCGCACTGACCACGAACAGCAGCAGGACAGCGGCGATTAGCCGGCGGATCACATAAGCGCGCACGGGGATCGGCGTGGTGGACGGCGGCCCCGCAACGAACGCGTCGCGGAGCCGCCGGCCACCGGTGCCCTCACCTACCTCTGTGTCGGGCGACGCTGGGCGGCTACTTCTTGCCGAGCACCGTGTAGTCGTACATGCCGAACCCGTTGTTGACGAACACGTTCGTCAGCGTGGGCGGCCGGTACAGCAGCCCCTTGGACCAGATCCCGGGCAGGATGGCCGCGTTCTCCATCACCTTCTGGTCGATGTCGCCCCAGATCTTCTCCCGGGCCGACGTGTCGGTGGTCTGCAGCGCCTTGTCGAGCAGCGAGTCGACCTCGGGGATCTTGATGCCGAGGTTGGTGTTGCCGCCGGTGGCCCGGATGATCCGGCTGTCCACGATCTGGTCGAGGAAGCCGAAGCCGTCCGGCCAGTCGGCACCCCAGCCGTAGATCTTCAGCCCGAGCTTGTTGGCCTTGGCGAAGTCGGGCTTGCCGGCGTACAGCGCGGCGTAGTCGGCCTTGGGGTAGCCCTTGATCGTGAGCTTGATCCCGACCTTGGCCAGCGATGCCTGGAGCGCCTCGGCGGTGGCCTTCTCCTTGGGCCGTTCGACCCGGTAGGAGATGTTGGTCGAGAAGCCGTTCGGCTGGCCGCACTTGCTCAACTCGTCCTTGGCCTTGGCCGTGTCACCCTCGGGCTTGCTGCGCGTCTCGTACAGGTCGATCTTGCGGAAGCCCGGGATCAGCGGCGGCAGCATGTTGGTGGCGATTTCGCCGCCGATGGCGCCGCCGTACGCCCGCTGGTAGCCGAGCTTGTCCGCGGCGTAGAGCACGGCCTTGCGGCAGTGGATGTTGTCCAGCGGTGCCACGTCGGTGTTGAACACGGTGAACCACAGCCGGGCGATCTCGGCCGAGTCGGCCCTGGCCTTCAGCGTCGGGTCGCTGAGCACCTTGCCCTGGGTGGACGCGCCGACCCCGGTGCCCTCGATGGCGACGTCGAGGTCGCCGGCCAGCAGCCGGTTGTCGATGTCGTCACTGTTGACGTTCAGCGAGACGTCGATGGTGTCGACCAGCGGCTTGCGGCCCGACTCCGGGTCGGTCTTCGGGTCGTAGTTCGGGTTGCGCTTCATCGTGAAGCCCTTGCCGATCTGGTTGGTGTCGAACATGTACGGCCCGGTGGAGACCACGTGGGTCTTGTACTTGGTTCCGGTGTCCTTGACCCGAGGCACCGGGATCGTCGCCGGAAGCTGCGCGAAGTAGTCGAAGCCGGAGAAGGACGTCTTGAGGTGGAAGACGATCGTCTGGTCATCCGGGGTCTCGATCGCCTTGAGCCCCAGCTTGTTGGGGTCGGTGTCCTTATAGGGACTGGTGTAGCCCTGCAGGTCGAGGAAGTCGTTGAAGTACGTCGGGCCGTCCGGGAAGACGGTCTTGTCCAGCGACCGCTCGACGGCGTACTTCACGTCCTTGGACGTCACGGGCGTGCCGTCCTCGAATTTGATCCCCTTGCGGATCTTGTAGGTCCAGGTCTTGGCGTTGTCGCTGGGTTTGCCCAGCGTCTCGGCGAGGTCAGGTACGAGCTTGGCTCCCGCTGCGCCCGGCGCGGACTTGAACACCACGAGGGTCCGGCCGTAGTTGCGGATGAAGTTCCACGAGTACCCGTAGTAGGTGTCGGCCGGGTCCAGCGAGTCCCAGTCGCCGGAGTTGGCCATCTTCAGCACCCCGCCCTTCTTGTCGGACGGGTTGAACACCTTGCCGACCGCGGCGTTGAACGCCGCCGTCGTGGTGGACTTCGTGCCAGTGTTCTTGGTCTTGGCGCTGCTACTGCAGGCCGCGGCGCCCAGGGTGATGACCGCACCGATGGCGATCACCGCCGTTGTTCGATTCTTCTTCATTCTTTCTGCCCTTCTTTCTGTTGAGCAACAGCCGATCAGTCAGCCGGACCGCTATTGCGATCGCGGATCGAGCGCATCGCGCAGGCCGTCACCGAAGAGGTTGAAGGCGAGCACGGTGATGAAGATGGCCAGGCCGGGCGGCACCATGAACCACGGATCCGTCGTGTACCAGTGGGTGGCGTCGGAGATCATGCCGCCCCAGGTCGCCCGCGGCGGCCGGATGCCGACGCCGAGGAAGGACAGCGCGGCCTCGAACAGGATGTTGGTCGGGATCAGTAGCGTGGAGTACACGAGGATGGGCGCGACCAGGTTGGGCAGCATCTCCCGGTAGAGGATGTAGGGGCTCTTCGCGCCGAGGCTTCGTGCCGCGTCGACGAAGTCGCGTTCGCGTAGGGACAGGGTCTGGCCGCGGATCAACCGGCCGATGTAGGGCCAGTTGAAGAATCCGATGATGAAGATGATCACTGCGATGCGCAGCGAGTCACCGCTCAGGCCGAATGCCTGGTCGGGAACGACGCCGGCGAGCGCGATCGCGAACAGCAGCAGGGGGAACGCCAGGAAGACGTCCATCAGGCGGCTGATCACCGCGTCGATCCAGCCGCCGAAGTAGCCCGCCACTACCCCGAGCACGGCGCCGATCACCATCGACATCATCGTCGCGAGGAAGGCGATCAGCAGCGAGATCTGGGAGCCGTAGACGATCCGGCTGAACAGGTCACGGCCGTTGATCGGCTCCACGCCGAACAGGAAGTGGCGGCTGATCCCACCGTATGCGTGGATCGGCACTTGCGTGTCGGCGTTGACCTGGGGGTAGTGGAACTCGTTCGGTGGGTGGCCGGCAATCTTGACGATCAGCGGGGCGAAGACAGCGACCAAGATGAGTACCGTGACCACCAGCGCGCCCATCATCGCGACCTTGTCACGCTTGAGCCGCATCCAGGCGATCTGGCCCAGCGAGCGCCCCTCGATCCGGCGGACTCCCTGCAGCACGGCCTCCGGCGTCGCCGTGGTCTCCGGACTGGAAGCCTCGAGCGGGGTTGTCATCCCGAGCCTCCCAACGTCGCCGGATCCGGACCAGGCGGTACGGACATGCGTGCGCTCTGGACCATGTTGGCCGGTTGAACAGACCCGGAACGGTTATGTGACGCGATTGTGATGCGCTCGGCGGGATGTGTCACCGTTCGAGAAGCGGGCAAAAGGCCGCCGGCGCCGCGGCCGGTGTGGTGGCCGTCCCGGCAGCTAGGAGCTCGTCGCGCAAGACCGCGAGCTCGGCGATCCGCCGCTCGATCATGCTGACGTGGGCGTCCAGCACGGCCCGCACAGTGCGGCACGGAGCGGTGCCGGCGCGTTTGGTGCGCATGATCTGGGTGATCTCGGCCAAGGACAGCCCCAGTTCACGGCAGCGCCGGATGAACCGCATGGCCGATAGGTCCGCATTGGTGTAGCGGCGGTAGCCGGTCACGGTGCGCTGGCCGGGCGGGAGCAGTCCGCGGCTTTCGTACAACCGGATGGCGCGCGGCGTCAGGCCGCTGGCGGCAGCGGCCGGCCCGATCGTCGTGGTCTGCTCCATCCCGGCACCTCGACCCTTGACTCTGCCCCAGGGGCAAGGCTCTACCGTCGAGCGTCCGCGCACAACCCGTTTGGAGGAGGTCGATATGGCGTTTCGCGAGGGGCAGGTCTACCGCTGCCCGGACCCAGATTGCGGCTGCGAGGTTACGGTGACCAAGGGCGCGCCACCGGACTGTCCGGGCACGCAGAGCCCGACGTGTTGCTGCGGAAAGACGATGCAACTGGTGTCCTAGCAGGAAGGAGCGGCCGTGCTGATCCCGCTGGAGCCGGTCGACGCGGTCACCGTGACGTCGCTGGTGGACAACGTCGTCGACGTGTTCATGCCGGATCGGGGCCCAGCCCGCCGGCCGGCCCTCGAGCTCCTGCCGCGGTCGCCGGTGGGGACGCTGGACAGCCCGGCCCCTGACCAGCTGATCGCCGAGCACGGCTTCGCCGCCCTGGTGACGGTGCGCAAGGGCGACCGCGAGCACCACGTCCTCTACGACGCCGGCGTCTCCCCGGACGGCTTGGTCGAGAACATGAGCCGGCTCGACATCGATCCTGCCGGCATCGAAGCGATCGCCATCAGCCACGGACACTTCGACCACGCCACCGGGCTGGACGGGCTGGGCCGCCGGCTGGGTGGGGCCAACCTGCCCGTGCTGCTGCACCCGGACTTCTGGCGCCGCCGGCGGGTGCTGTTGCCGGGGCGCGACGCGCTGGAGATCCCGACCACCAGCAAGCGGGCGCTGGAGGACATCGGCTTCACCATCGTCGAGGAGCGGCAGCCCAGTTTCCTGCTGGACGGGTCGATCCTGATCACCGGGGAGGTGGATCGCACCACCGGGTACGAACCGGGGTTCCCGATGCAGGAGGCCTGGCTCGACGGGGCCTGGCAACCTGACCCGCTGGTCCTCGACGACCAGGCGCTGGTCGTGAATGTGGCCGGCAAGGGGCTGGTGGTCCTCACCGGGTGCGGGCATGCCGGCGTGGTGAATATCTGCCGGTACGCGCTGCGGCTGACCGGGGCGGAACGGCTGTACGCGGTGATGGGCGGCTTCCACCTCAACGGCCCGGTGTTCGAACCGCTGATCGACCGGGTCTGCGCCGACCTGGCCGCGATGGGGCCCTCGGTGGTCGTGCCGGCGCACTGCACCGGGTGGCGGGCCCAGCACGCGATCGCGCGCGCGTTCGGCGACGCGTACGTACCGAACAGCGTGGGCACCCGCTTCGAGCTATGACCGGCCGCTCTAGCCGGTCAGGACGGTCACCCCGGGCGGGGCGTCGACGTCGACGCCGGAGGCGTCCACCCTGACCGAGAGCCAGCCGTGCGGTGTCGGGACCCGGCCGCTGGCGCGGTGCAACGGCCCGAGGTACGGGTCGACGACTGCGCGGCCGAACCCGGGCACGGCCGGGCGGACACCGAGTACGTACGCGGTCAGGTCGTAGGTCGGGCTGGCCGCCCAGCCGTGGCAGCGGCTCGACATGCCCGGCTCGGCGCTCCAGAACTCTTCGAACGTGCCGCGGTCGGCATCGACCGGCCAGCGCAGCAGGTTGGCCAGGATCAGGTCCCGCCGGCCGTGCCGGAACAGCGCCTCGTGCAGGAACCGGCAGAACCACGGCTGCGCCGCGACCACGTCGGTCTCCTCGTCGAAGCCCTCCGGCTGCTGGTACTGGAACGTCGGGATCATGCTGCCCTCGCGCACGTCGGCCGAGGTCGGTGTCACCACCAGCCGGCCACCCAGGTGCCCGGCCGGGTCCATGATCGCCTCGATGACGCCGGCCACCCGCTCGGCCGGCACCAGGCCGGCCAGCAGCACGGCCGCGTTGGTGTGCTGGCTGATCCGCCGGCGCGGGCCGTCGTCGCCGATGGCGTCCACATAGACGCCGCGGCCCGGATCCCACAGCGCCTCGAAGCCGGCGCGGGTGCGCTCGACCAGCGCGGAAACGTCGCCGGCACCGGGCAGGCCGGCGTAGTCCTCCAGAGCCGCCGCGTACAGGCCATCGTGAGCGCCGATCACCGTTCCGCGGTCGACCTGCGCCCAGTCGAGGAACACCCAGCCCGGGAAGTCCTCGAGCAGGCCGCCGGCGCCGCGCTGCCGCTCGTAGCGCTCGATGATCGCGTCGGCGACCGGCATCAGACCGCGGACGAACTCCTCGTCGCCGGACTGCCACCAGTACGCGGCCAGCGTGCGCAGCCAGTGCAGCGAGTACTCCGGCATCGTCACGCCGGACCGGGAGAAGTCGCAGGCGGCCGCGCCGGCGAGCAGGCCGCCGGGCTGCCGGCTGGCCGCCGCCAGCCGGAGGTGGTGGCGGACCAGGGCCCAGTCCGGGTTGCTGACCAGTGCGACCAGGGTCTGCGGGTAGGCGTCGGAGACCCAGGCCCGCTGTTCGCGGCCGGGGCAGTCCAGGAAGGCGTCGGTGGAGCAGGCGTCGACGGTCCGGGCGCCGATGCGCCACAGGTCGTTGTAGCGCTGGTCGTCGCAGTCGAAGCTCGCGCCCTCGGCTCGCGGGTAGCCGGTCTCCTCGACGTCGACCGACACGTCTATGCCGGCCGGGTGGTGTACGGCGAGGTACTGCAGGCCGACCGGGTCGAAGAAGGCGACCTGCTCGTCGGCGTCCCCGGCTGTGCTGCCGTCGCCGGCGACGAGGTAGCGGGCGGTCCACTCCCGCGGCCGGATCTCGGGCAGTCGGTCCGGGCGAAGCTCTTCGCCGGCGACGACGTCCACCATCGCCCCGGCGGCGCCGGCGGGGGCCCGCACGGTCAACCGGACGTGGCCGAGGGTGAGCCGGGGGCAGGCCCACACCGATACGACCCGGTCGCCGTTTTCGCTGCGCCGCAGGCTCCGCCACGTCGTTACCGGGTCGTCCGCAATCTCGACGTGCACGAGGCCGGCGCCGGCATCCAGCCGCCGGGGGACCACCACCACCGAGGTCAGCGCCGGGATCGGCCGGCGCAGCGGGCTGGTGTAGGGCGCGGCCGGCGGCCGGTCCAGCACCGTGCCGTGCCCCTCCCCGCTGACCACCACGGCCGGCGACCAGCCCGAGTCGTCGGCGGCCGGATCGTGCAGACCGGCCGGCACCAACCGGCCGTCCACCACCTCCGGCGGCAGCCCGTGCGCCGAGCCCGCCCCGTCCGGGAGCCAGGGTGCCGGCGCGGTCCGCCAATCGGGGCCGGTATTGAGCGCGGCCGGCGCGCCCGGGCCGGCGTCGAGGCAGAACGAGCCCCGGCCGAGGGTCCCGAACGGTGGCGCCGGCACCCACCACGGCCCCGGCCGGCCGTAGTAGCGGCACAGCGCGACCACCACGTTGGCGCCGGGGCGCAGCGACCCCGCGATGTCGTAGTCGTCCCAGCCGAGGAACTCCGGCTCGCTGCGGATCGGCCCTCGGCCGATCTGGTGGCCGTTGACGAACAGCAGGTAGCGCGAGTCGCAGGTCGCCCGGACCGGCGACTGCGCCGGCACCTGGTCCAGGACGAACGTCCGTCGTACGTAGACATAGTGGCTGTGGGTGGGCGTGGCAAGGAAAGGGAAGCGGGCAACCTCGTCCGGCGCGCGATCCCAGATCCAGCGGCCGGTCCACCGCTCGGGCCAGTGGACCTCACTCACCTGTACGTACTCATGGCTCGGTTCGCTCGATCAGTGCCGGGTCGAAGTACGCCCGTACCGAGGTGAACTTGCCGTCGCGCACCTGGACCACGTTGACGCCGCGGAACGGATGCCTCCCCCCGGCCTTGTCGGTGAGCACCGCCTCCCACTCCAGTGCCGCCTCGTCGCCGTTGCTCACCTCGTGCACGATGTCGACCTCGAGGCCGGGGTAATCGTCGAGTTCGTCGGCGTAGAAGGTGCGGATCTCCTGGTGCCCGCGCAGCGGCTTCCCGTCGGGCGGGTAGACCACGGCATCGGTGTGGTAGTGGTCGAGAACTGCCTGCAGGTCGCGGGTGCACTCGGCGGCCCAGTACGACTCGGCCACCTCGCGGGGTGTGTGCATCGTCAACTCCCAGTCGGCTGCGTCGGTCCGGGTGTCGGGTGGCCGCCGGCCGCGGCGACCCAGCGGTCCAACGCGGCCAGGAACGCGGGCAGGTCTTCGGCGTGGATCCAGTGGCTGGCGCCGGGCACCGTCTCGACGGTGAATCCGCGCCGACGCAGGTCGACCACCTCCTCGGGGCTGATCCGGTCGGACGGGTCGGCCACCAGCACCAGCGAGGGGACCCGCGCGGCCGGCGGGCTGTCGTCGTACCCGCGGCCGGGAAGCAGGCCACCGAGCGCGGCCGGGTCGAAGCCCGGTGGGGGCGGCTGTGATCGCAATTCGGCGGCGATCTCGACCTGTTCTTCGGTGGTGACGTCCCACGCCGGGTCCTCGTAGACGGCCAGCGCCGGCTGCAGCCGATCGACGACCAGCGCGAGCACCCACCCGCCGAGCGAGTGGCCGATGGCCAGCGCCGGCCCAGCGGCGACCGTCTCGAGTACGTCCTGCGCGAACTCCGCCGGCTCGTACGACGACGCCCGCGGGCTCTCGCCGTGCCCGCGGAAGTCGAGGGCGACGGCGCGGTAGCCGCGCTCGGCCAGCGCCGGCCCGACCTGCTCCCAGTCGGCCGAGCTGCCGGTGATGCCGTGCATGAGCAGGGCCACCTGATCGCCACTGCCCCACTCGCGGGTGTGCAGTCTCATCCGGCCTACCTCGGCTCGAAGGTGGCGACGGCCTGCTGTGCCGGCGCCGGGCATTCCTCGCGGAACAGGTGCAACGCCTCCAGCACCGGCCGGTCGGTCACCGCGAACAGATCAGCCGGCTCGTCGGCCTGATGCTCCACAGTGGACCAGGACGGAGTGACGAAGACATCTCCGGGCTCCCAGTCGAAGCGCTGGCCGTTGATGATGCTGTGCCCGCGTCCCCGGAAGACGACGTAGATGGAGCTGCCCACCTTGCGATGCGGTGTGGTCGATTTCCCCGGCACGATGCGATGCATCTCGCAGCCCAGAGTCGGCATCACCGCACCGCCGGTGGCCGGGTTGGCGTACCGCAGGCTGGCTATCGGGCCGGCGCCCCCCTCGAGCATGGCGTTCAGCGTCGCGTCGGTGTCGGCCCAGCGGTAGAGCAGCAGCGGCGAGTGGCTGCTGGGCGAAGCGGTCAGCGGTTGGGTCCCGCGTCCGCCGTACAAGCGCTCGGAAAGGTTATGCGGCTGCGGCACCGGCTGCATCAGGTCGGGATAGAGCTCGAAAAAGACTGCCTCCAGGGCGCCGACCAGCGGCAGGTCTAGACCGTCGAACCAGACCATCGGCTGGTCCGATCCGTTCGTGTGGTCGTGCCAGCAGCCGCTCGGAGTGAGAATCAGGTCGCCGGCGCTCATGTCGCAGGCGTCACCGTCCACAGTGGTCCAGACGCCATCGCCTTCCACCACGAAACGCAGCGCCGCCGGGCTGTGCCGGTGCGCCGGCGCCGTCTCATGTGGACCCAAATACTGGAAGGCCCCCCACAGCGTCGAGCTTGTGTACGGCAGGCCGTGCAGCCCCGGATTGGCGAACGCGAGCACTCGCCGGTCGCCGCCGCGGGTGATGTCGATGAGCTGGCCGGCGCGCTCGGCGAGCGGCAGCACGGTGCGCCACTTCCACAGCCACGGCAGGGTCGCCGGGATCGGCTCCGGGGGCATCAGCTTGCTGGCCTGGGTCCACAGTGGCTGGAGATCCTTCGCTGCCAGCGCACCGCAGAACTCGTCGTATCCGACCTCGACGGTGTCGTTCGGGTGAGCGGCCATCGCGTCCTCCCTCAGTAGATCCGGGCCAGCAGGCCACCGTCGACGACCAGGTCGATGCCGGTCAGGTACGCCGCCTCATCGGATGCCAGGAACGCGGCCGCGTTGGCGACATCCTGCGGGCTGGCGAACCGGCGCAGCGGGTAGTGGTCGGTGATCGCCTTGCGGGCCGCCGCCGGATCCGGCTGGTGGGCGAAGAAGTCCTCGTTCATCGCCGTCGCCACATCGCCCGGGCAGATCGTGTTGCAGCGGATGTTTTCCGGCCCGTGCGCGGTCGCGACCGATCGGCAGAAAGCACGTAGGCCGCCCTTCATCGCCCCGTACGCCGGCATGTCGGTGTCGCCGACGATGCCGAGCAGCGAGGCAGTGATCAGCAGGGTGCCGCCGCCGCGGTTGCGCAGAGCGGGCAACGCTGACTGGCAGCCGAGGAAGACGCCGCGCAGGTTGGTCCTATAGAGCGCGTCCCAGTGGTCCGCGTCGATCGCGTCGATCTGGCCCATCGACTGGATGGCCGCATTGGCATAGAACACATCGAGCCCACCGAACCGGGTTACCGCAACCGCGACCGCAGCAGCATTGCCGTCCACTGTGGACACGTCCGTCGCGATGCCGGCTGCAGCACCGCCGGCCGCATCGATTTCGGCCGCCGTCTGCTGAGCCGAGTCACCCTCGATGTCGGCGCAGACGACCGCGCAGCCCTCGGCGGCGAACTTCACTGCCGCCGCTTGGCCGATGCCCCGGCCGGCGCCGGTGATGACGGCCACCTTGCCGGCTAGTTTCATGGCTGCGTGGCCTCCGGCCTCGCCAGCATTGCCTCGAGCTGGCGAAGATGGCCGGCCTTGTGCCCGATCACGTATCGGTGCAGGAACGCGGTGAGCGGCTCCTCGCCGTAGTTCACGTTCTGCATGGTGGCCGCCAAGTCGCCGTCAGCGAGCAACTCGAGGGCTTCGGCCAGCGCGGCAAAGGCCGCCCGGATCTGCGAAGTCAGCTCGGCCAGGCTAGCCGGGCCAACGGCGCCGTCGCTGACGGCGGCCAGCCGGCCGGTGTGCTCGTGCGTTCGCCCGACGGCCGCGGAGCGGTCGCCGTGCCAGCGGCGCAGCTCGGCGGCGAAGAAGAGCGGGAACTCCCCGAGGTGGGCCAGTACGTGCGCCGGCGACCACTCGTCCCCTGGCGGGACGGCATGGAGTCGGTCGGGCGGAACCGTCTCGGCGAGAGCGAGCACGGCGGTGTCCAGATCGGCGTTGCGATGCCGGACCGCGGCCGCGCTGGTCCGGTCGACCTTGCCATGCGGCTCGCTCATGGTGCGCCTCCGCCGTCGTCCGCGACGCAGGCGTTCTCCAGCGATCCGATGCCCTCGATGGTGGTGGTGACCACCTGTCCTGGATGCAGGAACACCTGCGGGTCCCGGCCGGCCCCGACCCCGCCCGGCGTGCCGGTGGCGATCAGGTCGCCGGGCTGCAGGGTGGTGAACTGCGAGATGTAGGCGACGATCTGCGCCGGCGAGAACAACAGGTCGGAGGTCCGTGACGACTGCATCCCCACCCCGTCGACCGAGCAGGTCAGGGCGAGATCGCGGCCGTGGTCCACCTCGTCAGGGGTGACCAGGACCGGTCCGACCGGCGTCGAGGCCTCGAATGTCTTGCCCTGCAGCCACTGGCCGGTACGCCACTGCCAGTCCCGCATCGAGATGTCGTTGACCACCGTGTAGCCGGCAATGATCCCGAGTGCCTGCTCGGCCGACACGCGCCGGCCTGGTGCGCCGAGAACGACACCGAGCTCGACCTCCCAGTCCACCTGGTCGGACCCGGCCGGGATGACCAGATCGTCGGTCGGCCCGAGCAGCGCGTTGGTGTACTTCGCGAACAGCGTGGGATGTTCCGGCAACTCGCGGCCCATCTCCAGGATGTGGCTGCGATAGTTCAGCCCGACGCAGATGATCTTCGGCGGCCGGGGGACCAGCGTCGCGAGAGCCGCGCCGGCCAGGGGGTGCCGGCGGCCGTCGCCGGCAGTGGCGCGGCCGGCCCAGTCGGCCTGGGCCAGCAGCGCTCCGACGTCGGCGTACGGCAACTCGACGATCTCGTCGCCCTCGACCCGGCCGGCCGCCGTGCCAGCTTCCGTGCGCACCGTGGTCAGCCGCATCGCAACTCCTCGTCCGGTCGTGACAACTGCATGGCCGATCGCTCAGCCCTGGTAGACCGGCTCGGGCAGGCCCTGGGTGCCGGCGTCGATGGCGAAGACGCTGCCGGCCAGTGGCTGCTCGGCCAGCGCTGCCTCGCTCAGGCCCTCGCGGGCCGACGTCACGAAGAGGACGTCGAGATCGGGGCCGCCGAAGGCACAGCTCGTCGGCTGCTGCACGGGTAGCGCGACCTCGCGATCGACCCGCCCGGCCGGGGTGTAGCGCACTACTCGCCAGCCGTCCCACTTCACTCCCCACACGCATCCATCCGCGTCCACCGTCAGCCCGTCCGGCACCGCCGGCAGCGCATCCACCACGAATGGCCGCGGTGCGCGCAGCAGGCCGCTGTCGAGGTCGTAGTCGTAGGCGGTGATGACGCGGGTGAGGGAATCGGTGTGGTACATCGTCTGGTTGTCCGGGCTCCAGCCCAGGCCGTTGGACAGGCCGACTCCGGTCAGCATCTGCTCGCACCGGCCGGCGCCTTCGAAGCGGTACAGCGCTCCCAGCGGCGACTGCTCGTCGATGTCCATAGTGCCGGCCCAGAAGCGCCCGCGGCGGTCGCACTTGCCGTCGTTGAAGCGGGTCCGCGGCTGGTCGGCCTCGGGATCTTCGAGCATCTCCACCGCCCCGGTATCGAGGTCGACCAGGCAGAAGCCGGTGCGCAGTGCGGCGATTGCTCCACCGCCGGCCCGCAGTGCGATGCACCCAACCTCGGCCGGCAGTTCCCAACTGCGGGTCGCTCCGGATCCGGGCTCGAGCCGGTGCAGGGCACCGGCCGGCACGTCGATCCAGTACAACGCGCCCTCGTCGACCGACCAGACCGGTCCCTCGCCGATGGTGGCCTGCGCCGCGAGTGCCACTTCTGCTCCCGCCACCGCCACCACCTCCGTCGCCCGTGGCCGGATGCTAGCCCGGCCGGGAACCGTTGACAGGAAATCAGAGCCGGACGTAGCATCCGCCTGATCTCATACCGCACCAAATGTGTTGCAGTCACTGAGACGGTAAAACAGACGGGATGGCACAATGAGACTCTCGCGGGCCAGCAGATTTTCGCTACGACGGGCGGGGATGGCGCTGGCCCTGACGGCTCTCGTCGCCACTGCCTGCACCAGTACGAGCACCAAGACCGGCGCCAAGGGCAAGGGTGGCAGCCATCGCGGGGGCACCATCACGCTGCTGGCGCCGGCCGACCCGGGCTCGGTCGACCCCGCGATCAACTACGGCACCTTCTGGGCGCAACTGATCCTGACCAACGACGGCCTGCTCGCCTTCAAGAAGGTGGCGGGCGTCGAGGGAACCAAGATCGTGCCCGACCTGGCCACCGATGTGCCCACGCCGACCGACGGCGGGAAGACCTACGTCTTCCATGTGCGCAGCGGGATCAAGTACTCCGACGGCACCTCGCTGAAGGCAAGCGACTTCAAGAACACCTTCGAGCGGATGTTCAAAGTCAACGGCCCGACCACCGCCGGCTTCTACTCGGTGCTTGTCGGTGCCGACAAGTGCCTGGCCCAGGCGGCCACGTGTGACTTTTCCGCCGGCATCGTCCCCGACGATGCCGCCGGCACGCTGACCTTCCACCTGGTCCGCCCGGATCCGGAGTTCTTCGACAAGCTCGCGTTGCCATTCGCCTTCGTCGTACCGCCCAACTCCCCGAACAAGGACGCAGGTACGCATCCACTCGGCGGCACCGGCCCGTACAAGTTCACCGAGTACACCAGCGGCCGCCAGGTCGTCCTGGTCCGCAACCCCTACTTCAAGGAATGGTCCAAGGACGCGCAGCCGGACGGGTATCCCAACTCCATCGTTCTCAAGATCGGTCTGGACCTGGAGGCCGAGGTCACCCAGGTGGAGAACGGCCAGGCGGACGGCATCGTGAACGTGCCGGTGCTACCTCCGGACCGGCTCAACGAGATCAGCACCAAGTACGCCGCGCAGACCCATGTCCAGCCGGCCACCGCCATCTTCTTTATGACCCAGAACGTCCTCGTTCCCCCGTTCAACAACCAGAAGGTGCGCCAGGCGGTCAACTTCGCGACAGACCGCAACGCTCTGGTCAAGATCAATGGCGGCCCGAAGCTGGCAGTTCCCAGCTGCCAGGTCTTGCCGCCTGACTTCCCCGGCTACAAGCAGTACTGCCCGTATACCAAGAACCCGGCGCCAGACGGCAACGGCCCGTGGACGGGGCCCGACATGGCCAAGGCGCAGCAGCTGGTGGATGAGTCGGGCACCAAGGGGATGAAGATCACCATCGTCAATCCCAACATTCCGCAGGCCCAGGCGTTCGGCCTGTACTTCGTCGGCCTGCTCAACAAGCTCGGGTACAAGGCGTCGCAGAAGCTGCTCGCCCCACCGGTTGCTGACGCGTTCGTCAAGAACTCGCAGAACAAGGTCCAGATGAACCTGCAGGTCTGGTACCAGGACTACCCGGCCGCGTCGGACTTCCTCAACGTGCTGAGCGGCTGTGGGTCCTTCCACCCCAACTCCGACGCCAACGCCAACGTCGCAGAGTTCTGCGACCGCAAGATCCAGGCCGATATGGACCGGGCCTTGGCCCTGCAGAGCACCGATCCGACCGCGGCCAACGAGCTGTGGGCGCAAGTGGACAGAGAGGTCACCGACCAGGCGCCTTTCGTCGTAGGCGTCAACCCGAAGACGATCACCTTCGTGTCCAAGCGGGTGCAGCACTTCCTCTACAACCCGCAGTGGTTCTGGCTCATCGACCAGTCATGGGTCAAGTAGCGACGTGACCCAGGCGGCCCAGGCGCCGGAGCTCGGCGCGGCCCTCGAGTCAGGGCCGCCGGCGTTGGGCCGTGGGCCGCTGAGTGTCGGGCTGCGCCGGCTGCGGCGCAACCGGCCGGCGATGATCGCCCTCACCGTGTTCGTCGTGGTGGTCGCGGTCAGCCTGCTCGCGCCGCTCTATGCCGCCCACGTCGCACATACCGACCCGTTCAACTCCAACCTGGCCGGTAAGACGATCGTCGGCGGCAAGCGGGTCGATGTCTTGCAGGAAAGCTCCGGGCTGGGCTTGGGCGAGACGCCGATCGGACCGACCTGGGACGTCCGCCACTTCTTCCTCGGTGCGGACGGAAATGGCCGGGACGTGGCCGCCCGGGTGCTCTACGGCGGTCGCGCCTCTTTGCTGATCAGCTTCGGCGCTGCCCTGACCTCGTCCCTGATCGCTACCTGCCTTGCGCTGGTGGCCGGCTTCTTCGGCGGTCTGGTGGACAGCATCATCTCGCGGCTGATGGACATGCTGTGGGCGTTCCCGGTGTTTCTGCTGGCGATCCTGATCGCCACCGTGTCCCTCACCCAGGGACTGCACATCGGACCGCTGACGGTGAATCCGGGCAGCCTGCTGCTGCCGATCGTGATCATCGCGCTGATCTTTGTCCCGTACTCCTACCGGCCGATCCGCGGCCAGGTGCTGGCCGTGCGCGAGCGGGACTTCGTCAAGGCGGCCATCGTCGGGGGTGCGTCGAATCGCTGGCTGATCTTCCGCGAGATCCTGCCCAACGTCATTACGACGGTGCTGGTATTGCTGCCGCTGATGATCGCGCTGGACATCCTGGTGGAATCGGGCCTGTCCTTCCTCGGCATCGGAGTGCAACCGCCTCAGGCGAGCTGGGGCTCGGTGATCGGCGACGGCCAGGGGCTCATCTACTCGCGCCCGTGGGTCGCGGTGGCGCCCGGTCTGATGATCCTGATGGTCGTGCTCTCGCTGAACGTGCTGGGCGACGGCATCCGGGACGCGCTCGATCCGCGGGCCAAGCTACGGCTGGAGGCATAGGCCCGTGACGGCGTTCATCCTCCGCCGGGCACTGTGGACGGTGCTGGTGATGTTCGCGATCAGCGTCCTGGTCTTCCTGATCTTCTTCGCCATCCCGGGCAACGATCCGGCCCGCGCGCTGGCCGGGCGCAATCCCGACCCCGGCACGCTGCGCGCCATCCGCCACGAGTTCGGCCTGGATCGGCCGTTGCCCGTGCAGTACGCGCTGATGATGAAGCACCTGTTCATCAGCCGGGACCTGGTGTCCTACACCAACCGCGGCGTCAAGGTGATCCCGCAGATCCTGCAGGCCGCACCCATCACCATCTCCCTCGTCGTCGGCGCGGCGGTGATCTGGGTGGTGGTCAGCATCGTGATGGGCGTGGTCGCAGCGGTCATGCGCGGGACCGTCGTCGACCCGATCCTGATGGCGCTGGGCCTGGTCGGCATCTCCGCGCCGGTGTTCTGGCTGGGTCAGGTGGTCAACCTGGTGACCCAGAGCAGGGCGCACGATTTCATCCTGTTCCGCTGGGTGCCCGCCCTCGGATACACCGGTCTCACCGACGATCCCTTCCTGTGGTTCAAGCACCTGATCATTCCGTGGCTGGTGCTCGCCGCCGGCTTTATCGGCCTGTACGGCCGGGTGCTTCGCTCGAGTCTCATCGAGGTGGACAACGAGGACTACGTCCGGACGGCCCGGGCCAAGGGACTCTCGGAGCGCCGGGTGCTGATCCGCCACGTGCTGCGCAATTCGATCATGCCCTTCGTCAGCCTCTTCGGGCTGGACTTCGGGTCGCTGATGGGTGGCGGCGTGGTGCTGGTCGAGGTCGTGTTCGGCCTCCCCGGGGTCGGCCGGCTCACCTTCCAGTCCGCCTCCGGGCTTGACCTGCCGGTCATCATGGCTTCGGTGATGTACGGCGCGCTGTTCATCGTGCTGGCCAACGTCCTGGTCGACATCGCGTACGCGCGGCTCGACCCGCGCGTGCGCCGCGCCTAGGAGAGTGCTGAGCAAGATGGCCGGACCCCTGCTCGAGGTGCGAGACCTGTGCGTCTCGTTCCGGACCGAGGGTGGCGTCGTCAGGGCGGTGGACCATGTCTCCTTCTCGCTGTTCCCGGGCGAAATTCTTGGCATCGTCGGCGAGTCGGGGTCGGGTAAGAGCGTCACGGCGATGTCGATCCTGCGGCTCATCCGGGACCCGAACGCGACGTTCGCGGGCGAGGCGCTCTACAAGGGTCGGGATCTGCTGTCGCTGCCGGCGGGGGAGATGCGCCGGGTCAGTGGCGGCGAGATCGCGATGATCTTCCAGGATCCGATGACCTCGTTGAATCCGGTCTACCGGGTCGGCTGGCAGATCGCCGAGCAGATCCGCGAGCACGACCACGTCTCCGCCGGCGCTGCCCGCCGGCGCACCATCGAGTTGCTCGATGCGGTCGGGATCCCGAATGCCCGAGCCCGGATCGACGACTACCCGCACCAGTTCTCCGGCGGCATGCGGCAGCGCGTGATGATCGCGATGGCCCTGTCGTGCAACCCCGACCTGGTCATCGCCGACGAGCCGACGACCGCGCTGGATGTCACGATCCAGGCCCAGATCCTGGCGCTGTTGCGCCGGCTGCGCGACGACTTCGACTCCACCGTCGTGCTGATCACCCACGACATGGGCGTGCTTGCCGACATCGCCGATCGGATGCTGGTGATGTACGCCGGGCGCGTGGTCGAGCAGGGTGCCAAGCGGATGCTGTTCGACGACCCGCAGCACCCGTACGCCTGGGGGCTGCTCGGCGCGACTCCGCGGCTGGACCGGCCGAAGCC
>JALZAK010000004.1 GCA_030948385.1 Actinomycetota bacterium | reverse complement strand
CGGCATTGCTCGTGTTGGAGGTCGACGGGAGCGGCGCGCTGTTGTAACGCAGCTGCCAGTCCGCCCGGCCACCGACGCTGTCCCAGTACTCGCACATCACCGCGCCGTTGGCCTTCGCGTAGTTCACCACGTCGGTGATCGCCTGGGCCTTGTGCATCGGGTTGTTGATGTCCTCGAGGTAGGCGAACTCCGAGATGCCCCACGCGGTGCGGTGCGCCTGGGCGAATTTCAGCGCCGGGCTGAGCAGGGTGGTCGCGCTCTTCCAGCTGATGCCGTCGGTATAGCCGATCGGGCAGCAGGGCGTGCCGGTGTTGTGCGGCAGCGCATAGGCGTCGGCCGAGATGAGGTCGGCGGTGTTTGCGCCCGTGGTCGCGTCGGTGGGCCAGTAGGTGACCGGGTTGCGGGCCTTGAAGCCCGTGAAGGTGCTGATCATCAGGACCACCGACACCCGTCGGGTGCCGCCGTCGGCCAGGTTCTGGGCCTTCACCAGGCCTGCCAGGTGCGTGATCGAGTCTCGGAAGATCGCGGCCGTGAACATCCCGGCCTCGATCTCCTGCTCCGGCTCGTGGTAATTGGTCAGGATGATGTTCTTGGGGGTGGATGCGATGAAGGTCCGCAGGATGCCGTCGTCGGTGCCGGCGGCGACGTCGGCCGGTGGCAGGTCGAACGAGTAGTCGTTGGCCGCCGCAGTGGGGTGCGCCTTGTAGGAGTCGGTGTCCTGCCACCTGGCGAAGTGCCAGCCGGTGTCGTACCCGCGGTAGATCTGGACCGGCCCGACGTTTGCGTCGTACCACGACCAGCTCTTCGACCAGCCGCCGAGCAGCGTCGTCGTGGTGGCCTGCGCCGGCGCCGACACCAACGTCAGGGCGGCGAGAAGGGCGCCGGATAGCCCGCTGGCTAGGGCCGTACGAATGCGCATAGCGATGGGTCCCCCCCACGAGGCCTGCGGCAGGCCGCAGGTGAACTGCTCAAGCTCAACCGAAGCTACGGAGCGCACGCCCGGGGCGGAATCCCCTCTTACGGCACGCCTCGGTGGTCACTTCTGACCACGTTGCAGGCGGGTCGTCGGATGCGCCTCAGCGCACCGCCACGTTGGCCGTGTACAGGTCCAGCTGGCGCAGCCGGCCGTTCGGGTTGCCCCCGGCTCTGTTGGAGTTGTCCGACCACGCCGGGTGCATCACCCCCCCGCCGAACGCCAGGCCCTCGTAGTCGCCGTAGTCGAAGGAGTCATTGAGCGTCGGGGAGGTGTTCGAGGCGCCCGCGCTCACCCGCACATTCGGGCCGAAGGATCGGCCGCCGTCGGTCGACGCAGTGCAGTACAGCATCGCGTCGGTGTTCGCCACGCCGTCGGTGTCACCCACCCCGCCGGTGCCCGCGTCGAGGCGGGCGTCGTACCAGCACGCACCGACCGCGCCCGAGGTCTGATCCACCGCCAGCTTCGGCAGGAATTGGCTACGGGAGGTCGCATCGTCGTTGAGGCGGGTCGCCGCGCTCCAGCTGGCCCCGTTGTTGTCCGACCAGCGCAGCCAGATGTCGGTGTTGTTGCTCTCGTTCACCCGCTCGTCGGTCCACATCGCGTAGAGGCGGCCTCGGTGCGGTCCGGCGCTCTGGTCGTAGGCCAGCCCCACCTCGGCGTCGATCGTGCGGGTGGGCTGTGCCGGGATCACGTCGAAGGATCCCACGTTGGTGATCACCAGAGGCACCTCCGCCTGGACGTGCTTGGGTCCCAAGCCGTCGGGGTCGATGGCGGTGAAGATGATGTTCGGCCCCTCGGTGACAGAGGTGTTCTGCTGATAGGCAACGGCAACGGCCCCGGTGGGGCTCACCGTGATGTCCCCATAGTCGCCGTTGTTGTACGGCCGCGGCACCGTTTCCTGACTCCAGCTTCCGACCTGACCGCGACCGGTGACCCGCGCGCCGGCGAGGGTCACGACACCGTTGCCGGCGGTCCAGGTCAGCCATACCGAGCCTGCCCCGGTGGCGATCGTGGGCTGGTCGGCGCTGGCGGCGAACCGGGCCAGCGGGTGGAAACTGTCGCCGCCGTCGGTGGACAGCGCCACGGGGATATCGCCGCTGTGCGCGTACAAGTAGGTCAGGAAGAGATTGCCGAACCGATCGAAGGCAACGCTCTCATCGCAGCAGGCCAGGCCCAGCGGGCCGCCGGCGGCGATCACCCGAGTGTGCCAGGTGGTGCCACCGTCATGACTGACGCTGATCGTCAGGCCGCCGTACGCCGACCGCTGATGCTCTGCTGCCGCCCCGATCTTGCGCGCTGCTGCGCCGATGCCCACCTTCGCTCCGGGCGGGCCGGCGACCGCTGCCGCGCCGGCTGTTCCGCCGCCTGCAGTGGCGCCCGTCGCCGGCGGGATGTAGGTGGACAGTGCCACGACGTTGCGTGGGTCCACCGGACTGACCGCGGCGGCGTTCTCGGCCTCGTTGCCCCGCAGCCGGGTGAGGTCCACGCTCGCTCCGGCCTGCACGATCGCCGGCGTCGCGGCGCTCAGGGAGGCGGCCTGCGCCGGCAGGGAGCCGCCGGTCAGGGCCAGCGGCAGCGCGGCAAGTCCGGCGGCGGCTGCGGATGTGCGGATCAGCCGACGAGGAAGGCGGCGGGGCATCTGAGTCCTCCATCTGCGGGTGTGAGGCGGGAGAGCCTATAGCCGGGCCGGGGCTGATGGCGGGAATGTCGCGGATCCGGCGAGGTACCGTGCCAGGAAAGCCCGACGTCGGAGGGGACCGCAGATGCTTGTTCCCGCGGAGTCGCTCCTGGCCGAGGCAGGCCGGGCCCTGGCTCGGCGGATCGCACCGAGCGAGCAGCTGGCCACCTATGCCGGCGAGGTGGCTCGGGCCTGCCACGACATGGCCGGCCGCTTCGCTGCCGGCGGCAAGCTGCTGGTCTTCGGCAACGGCGGTCCGGCCACCGACGCCCAGCACATCGCGGTGGAGTTCGTCCATCCGGTGATCGTCGGGAAGCGAGCATTGCCGGCGCTTTCCCTGGTCAGCGACGTGGCCACGGTGATGGGCATCGCGCGCCGGCAGGGCATCGACAACGTGTTCACCCACCAGCTGGCTGTCCTCGGCGCGCCCGACGACATCGCCCTCGGGGTCTCCTCCGACGGCAACTGCGTGAACGTGTTGCGTGGTTTGGAGGCCGCGCATGCGGCCGGGCTGTTGACAGTGGCGTTGGTCGGGGGAGCCGGCGGGGCGATCGCCACCAGCTCAGCCGTCGATCACTGTTTCGTCGTGGACTCTGACGACGCGCACATCGTCAAGGAGGTGCATGTCACCACCTACCACGTGCTCTGGGAGCTGGTGCACGAGTTCTTCGGGTCCTCCCACTCGGCCGGCGACTCTGCCGGCGCCGCGGCGCTGGGATCGCTCTACCCCTTCTTGTACGACCGCTCGACCACCGCTGACGCCGCCCTGGACAGCGTCGCGACGTCCACTCAGGACAAGGTCAACGAGATCGTCGACCTGCGGGGCCGCATCGGCCGCGAATTGGCCGAGCGACTTGCCGCCTGCGCGGCCGCGTTGGCAGCATCGTTCGCAGCCGGCGGGCGCATGTTGGCGTTCGGCAACGGCGGCAGCAGCACGGACGCGCAGGATGTCGTGCACACGTTCTTCGACCCGCCGGAGGGCCTGGCCGCACTGCCGGCGCTGTGCCTGACCAACGATGCCGCGGTGGTCACGGCGCTGTCCAACGACATCGGTTTCGACGTGGTCTTCGCCCGGCAGATCGCCGCCTTCGGCCGGCCCGGCGACGTCGCGCTGGGCATCTCCACGAGCGGGGGGTCGGCGAACGTACTCAGCGGATTCGTCCGGGCCAAGGAGATGGGCCTGGTCACCGTGGGCCTGTCCGGCTACGGCGGCGGCAAGATGGCCGCGCTGGACTGCCTGGACTTCCTGTTCGCGATCCCGTCGTCGTCGGTGCACCGGGTGCAGGAGGTGCAGACCACGCTGTACCACGTCCTGTGGGAGCTCACCGTGTTCGCTCTGGGCGCGGCCGGTCAGCCGGAGCGGGCGGCCGCCACCACGGCCTGACCGAGACTTATCCCGCCGTCGTTGGGCGGCACCCGCGAGTGTGTCAGCACCCGGAATCCGTCAGCCTCGAGACTGCGGGTGCAGCCCTGCACCAGCACGAGGTTCTGGAAGACCCCGCCCGAGAGTGCCACGGTCTCCACCCCTAGATCCCTACGCAGCCTGCTACAGACGTCGACCACGGTGCGGATGACCCCGTTGTGGAACCTGCCGGCGATGACCGGTGCGGGTACTGCCACCAGCAGGTCCTCGGCGACCGCGCGGATGAGGTCGCCACCGCTGATCTGCAGCGGGCTCCCGTCGATCAGGCCGGCCGGGTAGGCGCCGCGCTCGGCCGGATCGACCAGATGCTCCAACTCGATTGCTGCCTGCCCCTCGTAGCCGGCCGTGTCGCGCACTCCGAGCATCGCCGATACCGCGTCGAAGAGCCGGCCCACGCTGGAGGTCAGCGGCGAGTTGACCCCGGCGGCAGCCGCAGCCAGGACGTCGGCCCACTGCCGGCCGTGCCGGGCCGTGACCGCGAAATCTGCTGGGGGCGAGCCGCCATAAGCCGCATCCAGATGTGCCGCCGCCATCCGCCACGGCTGGCGGACTGCCATCGCGCCACCTGGCAAGGGCACCGTCGCGAAATGCGCGACCCGCTGGAAGGCGGCCCGGTCGGCCAGCAGGAATTCTCCGCCCCACAACGTCGCGTCCTCGCCCCAGCCGAGGCCGTCGAAGGCCACCCCGATAACCGGGCCGTCCACGCCGTTGTCGGCCAGGCACGACACGATGTGCGCGTGGTGATGCTGCACGCCGACCAACCGCACGTCCGGCACGTCCAGGGCGTACTTGGTGGACAGGTATTCCGGATGCAGGTCGTAGGCAACGACCTCCGGCCGGATGTCGAACAGCTGCTGGAAGTGCGCGATCCCATCGGTGTACGACCGGAGCGTTTCGTAGTTTTCCAGATCGCCGATGTGGTGCGAGAGGAACACGGCGCGTCCCCGGCCCAGGGCGAACGTGTTCTTCAACTCCGGTCCGCAGGCCAAAACAGGGCGCGGGAACGCCCACGGCACCGGGACCGGCGCCGGCACGTACCCACGGGAGCGCCGGATCAGCAGCGCTCGTCCCTGCACCACCCGGGCCACGGAATCGTCAACCCGGGTATGGATGGCACGGTCGTGGGTGAGGAATGCGTCGGCGATCGGGCTCAACCGCTCACGCGCGTCGCCGTCGAGGTAGGCGATGGGTTCATCGGACACATTGCCGCTGGTCAGCACCAACGGGCCGGCCGCACCCCGGCTCAGCAGATGGTGCAGCGGGGTGTACGGCAGCAGCAGGCCCAAGAACGGTGAGTTCGGCGCGACGTCTGCGGCGACGCCGGAGCCCGGCCGCCGGCGGAGCAAGACGATGGGCCGGGCGGTGCTGGCCAGCAGCGCCTCCTCCGCCGGGCTGATCTCGACCAGCCGGCGCGCTGCCTCGAGGTCGGCGACCAGCACGGCGAAGGGCCGCTCCTCGCGATGCTTGCGCGAGCGGAGGGCGGCGACCGCCGCCTCGTCGGTCGCATCAGTCGCCAGGTGATAGCCGCCGAGGCCTTTGACGGCCAGTATTGATCCCTGCCCCAGCAGGTCGAGTGCACCCGCGACCGGGTCGCCGGCGAGCTGCCGGCCGCTGGAGTCCACCAGCACCAGTCGAGGCCCGCAGGCGGGGCAGCAGACCGGCTGGGCGTGGAAGCGACGGTCGGCCGGATCTGCGTACTCGCCGGCGCAGTCGGCGCACATGACGAAGTCGGCCATCGTGGTCAACGGTCGGTCGTACGGCGTGCTCCGCACGATGGTGAACCGCGGGCCGCAGTTGGTGCAGTTGATGAAGGGGTAGCCGAACCGCCGGTCGGTCGGATCCGCCATTTCACGCAGACAGTCGCCGCAGGTGGCGGCGTCCGGTGCGATCGGGACGACCCGCTCGCCGAGCGCCCGGCTGGCCACGATCCCGAAACCGGTTTCGCCGCACGGTGCCAGGGGCCGCGCCGTCACTGCGTCCACACGGGACAGAGGAGGGGCCTCGCCGGCAAGTGCGGCGAACAGCATCTCCAGTGCTGCCGGGCTGCCCTCGGCCTCGATGAACACGCCTTCGGTGTCGTTGCCGACAAACCCGGCGAGCCCCAACCGCTGGGCCACGCCGAACACGAACGGGCGGAATCCGACCCCCTGCACGACGCCCTCGACCCGGATTGCTAAGCGCGATACGGGGGGCACGCGCGTCACGATAGATGCCACCCGTAAGGCCGAGCGGGCAGCTTCGATTGCGTAGACACGACGTCTCCGCCGCTTGCCCTGGACACCTAGTTCCCTAGCTAACTAGTGTATTAGACATGATGCAGCTCCGGCTCGACATGAGGACCGGCGTACCGCCGTACATCCAGCTTGTGCAACAGGTGACGCACGCGATTCGGATGGGGGTCCTCGAGGTCGGCGACCGGCTGCCGACGGTGAAGGAGGTCGCCGCGACCCTGGCGGTCAACCCCAACACCGTGCTGAAGGCGTATCGCCATCTTGAGCACATCGGGGTGGTTGAAGGGCGACCCGGAGTCGGCACCTTTGTCACCCGGCTCCCTCCCGGGCCCCCTCCCAAGACTCACCTCACCCTGGCTCGCAGCCTCCGTCGTTGGGTCGACGAAGCGCAAGCAGTCGGCCTCGATGACCAGGCGATTGAGGCGCTCCTGCGGTCAGTGCTGCAGTCACGTGCCGCACATGGCGAGGTCGTCGCGTGAGCCCCGATCTGGCGGTGGAGACGCGGGGATTGACCAAGCGGTACCGTTCCAAGACTGCACTGCTCGACTGCACGATCAGCGTGCCGACGGGGCGCATCAGCGCGCTTCTCGGTCCCAACGGTGCAGGCAAGACAACCCTGTTACAGATCCTGACGGGTCTGCGGGCTGCCAGCGGCGGCCAAGCCTTCGTGCTCGGCAGTGCGCCGGAACAGGCTCCGGCCTTCCTCGCGGACGTCGGATTTCTGGCACAGGAAATTCCCATGTATAAGCGGTTCAGCGCCGAAGACCACATCGGAATCGGGGCACACCTGAACGGGCATTGGGACTCCGACTCGACCAGGAGCCGCCTGCGGGCGCTGGACATCCCACTCGATCAGGCCGTTGGCACGCTGTCTGGGGGTCAACGAGCACAGGTCGCCCTTGCCCTGGCCTTGGCCAAGCGGCCACGCGTGCTCCTGCTCGACGAGCCGGTGGCAGCACTCGACCCGTTGGCGCGTCGTGCGTTCCTGGCGTCGCTCGCGGAAGCGGTCGCCGACGGCGATCTCACGGTGCTTCTCTCCTCCCATCTCGTGAGCGACTTGGAACGCGTATGCGATCACGTCGTACTCCTTGCGGCGGCGCAGTCGCAGCTGTGCGGTGACATCGAGGACATCCTTGGCGAGCATCGGATCCTGACCGGTCCCCTTCGGGATACCACCGCGTTGGAACGCGATCACATGCTCATCGAGAAGACCAGCACGGACCGCCAGACGACATTGGTGGTGCGCACTCGTGGCCCCCTCGTCGACCCCAACTGGGACGTTCACACCATGGGCCTTGAAGAGTTGATTCTGGCCTACATGAGCAACACTTCGAGTCGCGCCGGGCGCGGGCTCCAGGCGAGCGGATCGCAGCGATGACCTGGCTGATCTGGCGTCAACACCGCAACCAGGCTTTCATCGCAGCATGCGTGCTCGGTGCGCTCGCGATCATCTTGGCCATCACCGGCGTACGAATGGCGGCGACGTACCACACCGCCCTGCGAGCCTGCGGCGCCACCGGAACGTGCGACTCCATCGGCGACGGTCTCTTCAACGGCGATGGAGCGATCCTCGACCTGGTCAACTTCACCGTCCTGATTCCGCTTCTCCTCGGCCTGTTCTGGGGCGCCCCCCTGTTCGCGCGGGAGATCGAGGAGGGCACCCATATGCTCGTCTGGACGCAGTCGGTCACCCGACGGCGCTGGCTGGCCGCCAAGACCTTCGCGCTCCTGTGCGCGGCACTCCTGATCGGCGCGGTGCTCGCCGTTGCGGTCACTTGGTGGTCACGAACCCTGGATCTGAGCCAGCACAGCCGCTTCGAGAAGTTCGACCTGCAGGGCATCGTCCCGGTGGCATACGCGATCTTCGGTGCCGCCTTGGGGCTCGCGGCGGGCGTCGTGATCCGGCGGACCCTGCCGGCGCTCGCGGCGACGCTCGGCATCATGGCCGCGCTTCGCATCGTGATCGCGAACTACCTGCGTCCGCACTACATGGCGCCGCTGAACAAGCTCGTCGGAATCGCGTCGGACAGCGGGATCAGCGGGTCCAACCTGATGCTGCACTCGCACATCGTCACCGGTACCGGTGCGAGAGTCTCCGGCGGCGACCTGCTGTCGGCGCTGCCGCCGGCATGCGCCCGCTACCTCGGGACCACCAGAGGTCAGATGTACTCCTGCCTCGGAGCGCAGGGGTGGAAGGAGCAGATCACCTACCAACCGGCGAACCGGTTCTGGACGTTCCAGGCGATCGAGTCCGGGATCTTCGTGGCGCTGGCGGTGGCACTGATCGTCACTGCGTTCGTAGTCATCCGGCGCGACGCCTGAGCGTCTGCCCGCCCGCTCAGCAGCTTGCGCTCTCCGCGCGCGATAACGGCAGAGGCGCAACGCCACGGGAGATGCCGCCCGGGAACCCGCTAGCTGTCGCGTGCATACATTGCCAGGACACTCATTGACAGCGGTCTGCCCGCACCATGTGATGGGAAGTGAGCGGACTCGCCTCCAACCCCATGGGCCGAGCCGTGGGCCACCCTGGGGGTGCGCATGTCGACAGCGACGACCACGGATGGAAGCGCCGGAGCCGCCGCGGCCGAGGAACCTCTCATTCATGTCCTGTGGATCAACGCTGGTCTCAGTTGTGACGGCGATTCGGTTGCGCTGACGGCCGCGACACAGCCCAGCATCGAGGAGATCGCCCTGGGTGCGCTGCCGGGGCTGCCGAATATCGCGGTGCACTGGCCGCTCATCGACTTCGAGTGCGGTCCTAACGGCGGGGCGGACGACTTCCTCGAGTGGTTCTTCAAGGCCGACCGCGGAGAGCTCGAGCCGTTCGTGCTGGTCGTCGAGGGGTCGATACCCAACGAGGCCCTCAAGGAGGAGGGCTACTGGTGCGGTTTCGGGAACAACCCGATGACCGGCCAGCCGATGACGACCAGTGAGTGGCTGGATCGGCTCGCTCCCAAGGCGCTGGCCGTGCTGGCCGTCGGCACCTGCGCGACCTACGGCGGCATCCACGCGATGGCCGGCAACCCGACCGGCGCGATGGGCGTACCGGACTACCTCGGCTGGGATTGGAAGTCCAAGGCGGGCATCCCGATCGTGTGTGTGCCGGGCTGCCCAATTCATCCGGACAACCTGTCGGAGACCATCACCTACTTGCTGTACATGGCCACCGGCCAGGCTCCGATGATCCCCCTCGACGACGCGCTCCGGCCCACCTGGCTGTTCGGCAAGACCGTGCACGAGGGCTGCGACCGGGCCGGCTACTACGAGCAGGCTGACTTCGCAACGGAGTACGGCTCGCCCAAGTGCATCGTGAAGCTGGGCTGCTGGGGCCCGGTCGTGAAGTGCAACGTGCCGAAGCGCGGCTGGATAAACGGCGTCGGCGGCTGCCCCAACGTCGGCGGCATTTGCATCGGCTGCACGATGCCGGGCTTCCCCGACAAGTTCATGCCGTTCATGGACGAGCCTCCGGGCGGCAAGCTGTCCACCACCGCCGTCGGCGTCTACGGAGGGATCATCCGCAGCCTGCGCAAGACGACGAGCAAGACGGTGGACAAAGAGCCCAAGTGGCGCCGGCCGGGGCGGGAACTTCTCACCGGGGCCCGACGCACGTGGAAGTGACGTCCGCCGGCACATCCGCCGCCGTTCAGCCATCGAACGAGTCGAGGAGACCCTTCGCATGACCATGACATCGCCACAGCGCCGGTCGGAAGCAACAGGCGACAAGGGCCTCGTCGAGATGGCGTGGGACCCGATCACCCGCATCGTCGGCAGCCTCGGGATCTATACCAAGATCGACTTCACCAACAACACGGTGGCCGAGTGTCACAGCACTTCGTCGATCTTCCGCGGCTACTCGATCTTCATGAAGGGCAAGGATCCGCGCGACGCGCACTTCATCACCAGCCGCATCTGCGGCATCTGCGGCGACAACCACGCGACCTGCTCGTGTTACGCCCAGAACATGGCGTACGGAGTTCGACCGCCGGCACTGGGCGAGTGGATCGTCAATCTCGGCGAGGCGGCCGAGTACATGTTCGACCACAACATCTTCCAGGAGAACCTCGTCGGGGTGGACTACTGCGAGCGGATGGTCAAGGAGACCAACCCCGCCGTGCTGGCCCGGGCCGAGAACACCCAGGCACCTCAGTCGGCCGCCCATGGCTACAAGACGATCGCCGACATCATGCGGGCGCTCAACCCGTTCACCGGCGAGTTCTATCGCGAAGCGCTCCAGGTCAGCAGGTGGACCCGCGAGATGTTCTGCCTGATGGAGGGTCGTCATGTGCACCCCTCGACGCTCTACCCGGGCGGCGTCGGCACGGTGGCGACCATCCAGCTGATGACCGACTACATCACCAGACTGATGCGGTATGTCGAGTTCATGAAGAAGGTCGTGCCCATGCACGACGATCTCTTCGACTTCTTCTACGACGCGCTGCCCGGCTACGAGCAGGTCGGTCTTCGGCGGACCTTGCTCGGCTGCTGGGGCTCATTCCAGGACCCGGACTACTGCAACTTCAGCTACAAGGACATGACCGAGTGGGGTCGCAAGATGTTCGTGACCCCGGGTGTGGTCGTCGACGGGAAGTTGGTTACCACCGACCTGGTCGACATCAACCTCGGGATCCGGATTCTGCTCGGCAGCTCCTATTACGAGGACTGGCTCGACCAGGAGACCTTCGTGACGAAGGATCCATTGGGCAACCCGGTCGACCGGCGCCACCCGTGGAACCAGCACACCAACCCTCGGCCGCAGAAACGCGACTTCGACGACAAGTACAGCTGGGTGATGTCCCCGCGCTGGTACGACGGCAAGGACTACCTGGCTCTGGACACCGGGGGTGGACCACTCGCCCGCCTGTGGGCGACCGCGCTGGCGGGCCTGGTGGACATCGAGTACGTGAAGGCGACCGGCAGCAGCGTGCAGATCAACCTGCCGAAGACGATCCTGAAGCCGCCGGTGAGCTTCGAGTGGAAGATCCCGCAGTGGAGCAACACGATCGAGCGCAACCGGGCCCGGACGTACTTCCAGGCGTACGCCGCTGCGTGCGCCCTGCATTTCGCGGAAAAGGCGCTGGCCGAGATCCGGGCCGGCCACACCAAGACGTGGGAGAAGTTCGAGGTGCCGGACGAGGCCATCGGCTGCGGCTTCACCGAGGCGGTCCGGGGGGTGCTCTCGCACCACATGGTGATCCGGGACGGAAAGATCGCCAACTACCACCCCTACCCGCCCACACCCTGGAACGCCAACCCGCGGGACAGCTACGGCACCCCCGGCCCGTACGAGGACGCCGTGCAGGACTGCCCGATCTTTGAGGAGAACGACCGGGAGCACTTCAAGGGCATCGACATCATGCGCACGGTCCGTAGCTTCGATCCATGCCTGCCGTGCGGCGTCCACATGTACCTGGGTCAGGGCAAGAAGATCGACCTGCTGCACTCGCCGACCATGGCGGTGCAGGCGGAATAGCAGTACCAAGGCTGGAGCGCCGCCGGACGGCGGTCCGGAGCAGGCAGGAGTGTGACCGAGCCGAGGGAGACCGGCAGATGGCGGCACCGAGCGACCTGCGTTCCTTGGGCGAACGTATCGAGGGGCTGCTCGATGCGAGCGCAGCCGGTGGCCCGGCCGCCAGGGAGCGCGCCGAGGAGCTGGTCCGGCTCGTGGTGGAGCTCTACGGGTCCGGCCTCGAGCGGGTACTGGAGATCGTGCACGATGCCGGCGCCCTCGACGACCGGTTGCTCGACCGCCTCACCGACGACGACCTCGTGGCCAGCCTGCTGCTCGTGCACGGGCTGCACCCGTACGCCGTCGAGGAACGAGTGGCCCGCGCGCTGGAGAAGGTCCGGCCCTACCTGGGCTCGCACGGTGGTGACGTCGAGCTGATCGACGTCACCGAGGAGGGCGTCGTCCAGCTTCGGATGCTGGGCAGCTGCGACGGGTGCCCGTCATCGTCGGTCACGCTGAAGCTGGCCGTCGAGGGAGCGATCGAAGCCGCCGCTCCCGAGATCGTCCGGATCGAGGTGGACACGCCGACGGCGAACTCGACGGCCCCGGTGGGGGGGTTCATTCCGGTCACTGCGCTGACCTCCCGGCTGCGAGCGGGCGACGCGGGGGGCGACTCCACGCCCGCATGGACACCGCTCGAGGGCCTGGAGGACCTCACGGCCGGCGGTATTCGACAGGTGCAGGTCGGTGAGATCACTGCAGTCGTCTGCCGCATCGGTAGTGAGCTGTACGCCTACCGCGACCGTTGCCCGGCCTGCGGATCCAGCCTGGCTGCTGCCGTCGTCGAGCGGGCGCTGGGCGCGGCCCGCGGCTCGGCCATCCTGACCTGCCCGGGGTGCCGGGGCCACTACGACGTCGTGCAGGCCGGGCGAGGGATGGGTGAGTCGACCCCAGACCACCTCGAGCCGCTGCCGCTCCTGGTCCGCGACGGCGTGGTCAATGTGGCCGTCGCCAGTCCGGTGCCGGCATGACGGACCCGACCGGGCGTGGCCCAGGTGCAGCCGGGCCACGCTCCGGCCCGCTGTCCGTCCTCGAGCGGATCCGCGCCGGCAAACCGCTGGCCCCGGCCGGCGAGCGGTGCGAGATGTGCGGCGAGCCGGTCAGCGACGAGCACTCGCACGTGGTCAACGTCGGCAGCCGGTCGCTGATGTGCACGTGCCGCGCCTGCTTCCTCCTGTTCACCGCGCCGGGCGCGCAGCTGGCCTACCGGGCGGTTCCGGACCGATACCTGTCGTTCCCGGACTTCGCGCTGTCCTCGGTGCAATGGGACGATCTGCAGATCCCGGTCGGGATGGTCTTTCTCTTCCATAACTCCCCGCTGGACCACATGGTCGCTTTCTATCCGGGGCCGGCGGGAGCGACCGAGTCCGACTTGCCGCTAGGGGCGTGGGACGAGATCGTGGCGGCCAACCCGGCACTGTCCACCTTGGACTCTGACGTCGAGGCGATACTCGTGCGCGCCATTGACGGTGACTTCGAATGCTTCCTCGTGCCCATCGATGCGTGCTACGAGTTGGTCGGACACATGCGCCTGCTCTGGCGCGGTTTCGACGGCGGCCAAGAAGTGCACGCCAAGCTAGCTGAGTTCTTCGGCCGCGTGCGGGAGCGCAGCCGACCGGCGCCGGCGCAGCCATGACGCTGCTTGAGTTCACCGTCCTTGATGTGGTGCCAGAGTCCTATGCCGCCACCCCCAATCTCCTGTTCCGCCTCCGCCTCACCGAATCGACCGGAACCCCGATTCACGCGATCGCGCTGCGCAGCCAGGTGCGTATTGAGCCACAGCGCCGGCACTACAGCGACGACGAGAAGCAGGGCCTCGCGGATTTATTCGGCGCACCTGAGCGCTGGGGCGACACCCTCAAACCGTTCTTGTGGACGCAGGCGGCGACCATGGTGCAGGGCTTCACCGGCAGCGTGGAGTTCGACCTACCCGTTACCTGTACCTACGACTTCGAGGTCACGGCCGCCAAGTATCTCCATGCTCTGGCCGACGGCGAGATCCCGCTGGCGTTGCTGTTCAGTGGCACTGTTTTTGCCAAGACCGGCAGCGGATTCGGCGTGGAGCAGGTGCCCTGGCATCTCGAGGCCGGCTATCGGCTGCCGGTGCGGGTGTGGCGGGCGCTGATGGACATGTACTTCCCCGGCGGCGGGTGGATCCGGCTCGATCGAGAGACCCTCGATGCGCTGATTCGGTTCAAGTCGTCCAGGGCGCTGCTCTCGTGGGAGCAGGCGCTACGCATCCTGCTCGAGCCGGTACAGGACCGCGCGTCGTGACCGTTGATGCGGCCCGAGCCGTGGCCGACGCTGTGCTCTACGAGGGCTACCTGCTCTATCCGTACCGTTCCAATTCGGCAAAGAACCAGGTGCGTTGGCAGTACGGCATCGTCGGGCCGCTCGGGGCCGCCGGGGCCGGCGTGGGGGAAGAGTCCACGCTGCACACCGAGTGCCTGCTCGACATCGGTGAGACCGGACGGACCGAACTGGACGTCCACCTGCGCTTCTTGCAGGTCCAGGCGCGCACCGTTCAGCGGTTGGTCGACGGGTCCGACGACTTCGCGCCGGTCGACGAGCTGACGGTGGACGGGCAGAGCTACCTGAGTTGGCAGGAAGCCGTGGAGCAGGAAGTGCCAGTGACCGGCCTCACTGCCGCCGGCCTGCTCGCCGGCCGCATCGTCGATGTGGCCGTAGCCGGCGGGGAGGACGTCGAGTTCCTGCGCGCCGCCGGTGGCCAGGTCGTAGGCCGGTTGGCGCGTACCCGCCGCGCGCTGATTGCCGAGCTTCGGTTGGACGCGGAGTGGGCCGCGGGCTCGGATCGGTTGCTCCGGCTGCGGGTGACTCTGGACAACCGCACCTTGTGGGCCGACCACGCGCCGGCACCGGCTGGCCCGGCCGGTCGAGACCTCGCTGCGCAGTATTCCTTCGTGGGCACGCACCTATTGCTTGCGGTGCGCGACGGCGCTTTCGTATCCCTGATCGACCCGCCGGGCTGGGCGGCCGCTGCGGCCGCCGGCTGCACCAACCGCCGGTGCTGGCCAGTGCTCGTAGGCGACGCGGGCAGTGCGGACGTCGTTCTGGCCTCGCCGATCATCCTCTACGACCACCCGGAGCTGGCCCCGGAAAGCCCCGGGCCGCTGTACGACTCCACCGAGATCGACGAGATCCTTACCCTGCGGATCATGACGCTTACCGAAGAGGAGAAGGCGGCGGCCCGCGCGACCGACTCACGCGCCGCGGCCATCATCGACCGGTCCGACGCGATGCCGCCGGAGATGTTCGAGAAGCTGCACGGCGCGCTGCGGAGCTTTGGCGGGCGTGCTGATCCGGTTCCGGCCGAGCCGCCCGATCCCGTCTTCCCGACCATCTCGACTCCCGGCCTCGCCGGCAGGGCCTCGAATCGGTCCGCTGCGGAGGGTGCGCCGTGGTGGGACCCGGGCGTGGACGCCAGCGTCGCGCCGGAGAGCGACACCGTTCGGGTCGGCGAGGTCGACGTCGCCAAGGGCACCAGGGTTCGGTTGCGCCCATCCCGCCGCGCCGACGCACAGGACCTGTTCCTGGCCGACCGCACCGCGGTGGTCACGGCCGTGTACTCCGATGTTGACGGCAACACCCACGTCGCGGTGGTCCTGGAGGACGACCCGGCGAGTGACCTGCACGAGTGGTACGGCCGGTACTACTACTTCGGGCCTGAAGAGATCGAGCCGCTGCGCCCGCGCCGGGTGGAGCGCCGCGAGGGGGCCGCCCCGTGACTCGGCGTGTCCTGGTTGCCGGCATCGGCAACATCTTCCTGAGCGACGACGGGTTCGGCTCCGAGGTGGCCCGCCGGCTCATCACCCAGGTCGTGCCGGACGGGGTGGCCGTGGTCGACTACGGCATCCGCGGGATGCACCTGGCCTATGACCTACTCGACGGCTACGACGCGTTGGTGATCATCGACACGCTCCCACACCGCGCGCCGCCCGGCGACCTCGTCGTCCTAGAGATCGGTCCGGACGATGTGGGCGAAGGGGATTTCGACGCACACGGGATGGAGCCGACTGCGGTTCTGGCCAGCCTCGGTGCGATGGGTGGCACGCTGCCCCCCACGTTCGTGATCGGGTGCGAGCCGGCCTGCCTCGACGAGGGGATAGGCCTCTCGCCGGCGGTGGACGGGGCCGTGGAGGCTGCGCTCCGGCTTACCCGCGAACTGTTGGAGACCACACTGGCCCGGGTACCACCTGCGGCGCGCCTCGAAGCGGCTGCGGCCAACCAGCACAGGGAGAAGGAGTCATGAGGATTGTCGGCATCATCACCACAATCGTCGGCGGGGTGCTCGTGCTGATCGCGCTGGTGGTCGGGATTGCCTCCGTACCGGACATCCGGCGGTACTTGAAGATACGCTCGATGTAGCAGCTCACCGCGCCGAGCGAGGGGACCCACGTGCACGAATTCGGCTACTGCGAGGCGGTGCTGCAGGCGGTGGAGCGCCGCGCGGCGGGGCGACCGGTGGCCCGGCTCGGCGTGCGCGTCGGCACCCTGCACCGGATCGTGCCGGCAGCGTTTCAGCAGTCGTTCGAGTTCCTCGCGGCCGGTGGGATCGCCGACGGGGCGACGACCGAGGTGGCCGTGGTCCCGGTGGAGGCGACCTGCCGCGAGTGCGGTCGGGCGTTTACGTCGACGGATTCAGTCGCTGCCTGCCCCGGGTGCGGCAGCCTCGATCTGCAGGTCAGCGGTGGCGACGAGCTCATCTTGGAGTGGCTGGAGTACCGCGAGCCGGGTCAGGGCGCCGGCGAGCGCCCGGACGACGTGGTGTTCGATCACTCTCATCCGGCCGGCGAGGACGCTCACGCGGCGTCCTCGGCAGGTGGCGCCGCGTCGATCGAAGGGTCCTAGCTATGTGTCTCGCGATCCCCGGCGAGGTCGTCGAACTTCTCGACGGCAACAACGACCAGCTCGCCCTCATCGACGTCGTCGGCGTCAAGCGACGGATCAACGTCGGCCTGCTCGACGAGAAGCTCAGTCCGGGCGACTGGGTCCTCATCCACGTGGGGTTCGCCATGTCCAAGGTCGACGAGCGCGAGGCCGCTGAGGCGCTGACCATGCTGGAGTTGATGGGCCAGGCATTCACCGACGAGCTGCAGGCCGTGGCCGAGTCGAGTATCGAATGAGCCACACCGACCACGCGGCCAGCGTCGAAGTGGCGCCCGAGGTGTGCTCGGTCAGCGAGGGCTGCATCACCTGTGGGGACATCGCGGTGCCGCTGACCGTGGTAGCGATCGCCGGCATGGATGCGCGGTGCCGCGACGAGCAGGGTCGCGAGGAGCTCGTCGCCGTGGAACTTGTCGGGGCGGTGGCGCCCGGTGACCGGGTTCTGGTGCACGCCGGTGTGGCGATCGAGCTGCTCCGGGCGGAGTGGCCCCACGCGCGGCCGGCCGGATCGGAAGGGTGATCGGTATGCGCTTCGTCGATGAGTTCCGCAATCCCGAGCTGGCCGAGGTCCTGGGCGCCGAGATCACCGCCCTGTGCGAGCCCGGCCGGCACTACAAGATCATGGAGGTCTGCGGCGGGCACACCCACACGATCTACCGCTATGGCGTGCAGGACCATCTGCCCGACAGCATCGAGCTGGTGCACGGTCCGGGCTGCCCGGTCTGCGTCATCCCGATGGGTCGAGTCGACGACGGCATCGCTATCGCCGGCCGCGAGGACGTCATCCTGACCTGCTTCGGCGACATGATGCGGGTTCCGGGAGGATCCGGTTCCTTCCTCGAGGCCAATGCCGCGGGCGCGGACATCCGGATGGTCTACTCCCCACTGGACGCGCTGCGCATCGCGCGGCAGAACCCCGACAAGCAGGTCGTGTTCTACGCGATCGGCTTCGAGACCACCGCACCCTCCACCGCGCTGACCGTGCTGCGGGCCAAGCAGGAGGGCATCACCAACTTCTCGGTGTTCTGCAACCACGTGACGATCATCCCGGCCATCAAGGCCATTCTGGACTCGCCCGATCTGCGGCTGGACGCGTTCCTCGGTCCCGGTCACGTCTCGACCGTGATCGGCTGCCGGCCGTATGACTTCATCGCGCGGCAACACCACAAGCCACTGGTCTGCGCCGGCTTCGAGCCACTGGATCTTCTGCAGTCGGTGTACATGATCATGAAGCAGTTCGCCGACGGTCGCTGCGAGGTCGAGAACCAGTACGGCCGGGTGGTGGACTGGGACGGCAACCCGCGGGCGCTGGCCGTGATGAACGACGTCTTCGCCCTCCGGCCCTACTTCGAGTGGCGGGGGCTGGGCTCGATCTCCCACTCCGCCTTGCAGCTCTCGCCGCGCTACGCCGATTTCGACGCCGAGTTGCGCTTCGAGGTGCCGGGCGTCCGGGTGGCCGACCCGAAGGCCTGCCAGTGCGGCGAGGTGCTCAAGGGAGTGCTGAAGCCCTGGGAGTGCAAGGTTTTTGGGACCGCGTGCACGCCGGAGACGCCGATCGGCACCTGCATGGTGTCCTCCGAGGGCGCCTGCGCGGCCTACTACAACTACGGGCAGTACGCCAAGCAGCGTATCCACCTCGAGGTCTGAGCCGTGAGCTGGCAGATCACCGAGGACGAGGTCGGCCAACGGATCGAGGCGATGCGCCGGCGCCGGCCGCGTTTCCGCGACGACCGCATCACGATGGCGCACGGCGCCGGCGGCAAGGCCAGCCGGGCGCTGGTCGAGGGCCTGATCGTGCCGCTGCTGGACAACGAGGCGCTGGCCGCCCTCGGCGATGCCGCGTTCCTCCAGGTGGCCGGCGCACGGCTGGCGCTGACAACGGATGCCTTCGTCGTCCGCCCGATCCGGTTCCCCGGCGGCTCGATCGGCGAGCTCGCGGTCAACGGGACGGTCAACGACCTCGCGGTGTCAGGGGCCCGCCCGATTGCCCTCTCGGCCGCTCTGATCCTCGAGGAGGGGCTGACCGCCGAGGTGCTCGAGGAGGAGATCCGGGCGATGGCGGACGCGGCCCGTGCTGCCGGCGTGGCCGTGACGACCGGAGACACCAAGGTGGTCGAGCGCGGCCGATGCGACTCGATGTACATCGTCACGACCGGCGTAGGAGTGATCGAGCACGACATCTCGCTCGCCCCCGATCGGGTCCGGCCCGGCGACAAGGTGCTCGTCTCCGGCACGATCGGCGACCACGGCGTCGCGATCCTGCTGGCCCGCGGCGAGCTCGACATCGAGGCCGACGTCCGCAGCGACACCCAACCGCTGTGGTCGTTGGTGCAGAAACTGCTGGCCGCGTGCGGTCAAAATCTGCACTGCATGCGGGATGCGACTCGGGGCGGCGTAGCGACGGTGCTCAACGAGGTGGCACTGGCCGCCGAGGTCGGCGTAATCATCGCCGAGGAGCGGGTGCCGATGCGGCCGGAGGTCATCGGAGCGGGTGAGATTTTGGGCATCGATCCGCTCTATGTGGCCAACGAAGGCAAGCTCGTTGCCTTCGTCGCCGCCGATGCCGCCGATGCCGCGCTGGACGCGCTCCGATCGGACCCGGCCGGCGCTGGTGCGTCGATCATCGGCGAGGTGCGCGACGAGCCCCCCGGGCGGGTCCTGAGCAAGACCTCGTTCGGCGGCCACCGCATGATCGACATGCTGGTCGGAGATCCGCTTCCCCGGATCTGTTGAGTACAGGACAACGCTTGAGCTGTGGGCAGATGTCCACCAGCGACCGAATGAAGGAGGCGAGTGGTGTCGGAGACAGATGGCGGCAAGGGACTGCCGGAGGAGCCGCAGGAAGAGCGCGGTGAGCCCGGCTCGCGCGACCAGGGCTTCCCGCCGGGCGAGGGTCCGGCGAACCGCCCGGTAGGCACGTCGGACGCCGAGGATTCCACCGGCATCGACCCGCAGGATCCCGACGAGGGCCCGACTTTGCCTGCCGGGGACCAGGGCGGCTGATCTGATCCGGCCCTCAGACTTCCAGGAGGACGACATGACAGAGCAGGACGACACGCGGTCGATCGCCGAGGACGGCACCCAGGAGGACTCGGATCTGCTGGGCGGCGGTGGCCGCAGTTCGTACGGCCCGCCGATCAGCGTAGGTGGCGAGCAGCAGCCTGGTGGCGTAGCGCCTCCGTACGACGGCCATCAGGAAAGCGCTGAGATCGACGAAGGGGGAACGCACCGCGACGGCGCCAACGTGGGTGGCGCAACCGGACCGCGGGTCACCGAGGAGGGGATGACCCACCCCGATCCCGAGGACACGCCGGGGGGTCGCGAATGGTCGCCGTCGGATGAGATGCCCTCGACGGATCCGGAGAATCGTGGCGAGGGCGAGGAAGATCCGGGCGTAGGTCCCGGTCATACCCCGGGTACCGGCAAGGGCGAGCGCAAGCCCTAGCAGCCCGAGCTCGGGGGTGCGCCGGCCCGCAGATCAGACCAGCTGGCGCTCATTGGTCGCCAGCAGCGGCACACCAGGCGGCAGTGTCACCCCGAGCTTGACCATGTCGCGGGCGTTGTAGTCCTTGAGCGGCGGGACGGTCATGCCGTCCTCGACCATGGCCGAGAGCACCGTCGCCACGTTCACCAGCGCCACCGCGTAGGACTCCAGCGCCTGTCGCTGCTCCTCCTCGCTGGCGGCGATGGCCCGTCGGACAGCGGACTCGGCATTCCAGCGCTCCGCGTGCGCGTCGTCGAGCTGGCGGTACAGGTGCAGCGGTCGCGCGAAGCGCTGCCAGATCCCCGGACTGGGGTCGCCGGGCATCATGGCCTCACCGCAGAACCAGCGGACGGCGGCGTCGGGGGCCAGTACGACCCCTGGTGTCACCTGGACTCGGTAGTCCTCGCCGACGGGCAGGAACAACAGCACCGGTGGGATGGACAACACATGCGCCAGCGTGAGCAGCTCCTGGACACTGACCGACACGCGCCGGCCGTTCTCCAGGTTGGCGATGACCGACCGGTCCAGGGGCACCCCGGCCTCCGTGCACCGCTGCGCCAGCTCGCGGGCGCTCCACCCGTGGGCGTCGCGATATCTGCGCACCCGGTCGGCGAGCACCTGGGTGGGCGTGCGGGTCGGCCAGCGGCGGGCCCGCGGTTGCGTCACATAGTTACGGTACGCCGCCGGGTATTAGCGCAGGATGATCACGTTGCTACGCCCTGTAGGATCCGTGGACCGGCTGCCCGGATCAGCACGGACACCCAGGTGCGGAATGGGCGCCAGGAGTCCGCCAGCGCCAGGAACTCAGCCGGCGAGGGGATGGCATCCAGCCCGTAGAGCTGACGGACGAGCTCGAGCAGTTTGGGCTCATTGACCGGAGCCACGTCGACGAAGCCGGTGCCCCGGACCACGATCAGGGCGCTGTAGAACGGCCCGATGCCCTTGATCAACCGAACGTCCGCGGCGGCCGCCTCAGGGCCCATCTCCTGCAATCTGGAGGCGTCGAGCTGGCCCGTGAGGGCGGCCCTGGCGACCCCGTGCAGCCGCTCAACCTTGTCGGCGGACAGGCCAGGAATGCTGGTGACGGTGAGCAGCCGCTCGGGTGTCGGCAACGCCGCCAGCTGCTGCCCGGCGAGTGAGAAGGTGCGGCCATGTTGCTCGCTGAGTGACCGGCGTACCTCGGCCATCTGCCGAGCCGGGCGCCGAGCACTCAGCACCGCCCACGCGGCCGCCTCGTACGGCGAGTAGAACAACGGCGGGCGCAACCCGGGGGCGACCGCCAGCAGCCGGGCCACGACGGGGTCACGCTGGCCGACCGCCAGGTAGCCCGAGGCGTCCTGGTCGAGGGAAAGCACCCGCTCGACCTGCCGGCAGATTGGCTCCAGATCGCTGCTGCCGTAGGCGACGCAATGGACTTCCTCGCCGGCATCCTGGCGCACCTCGACGCCGACCTGCTCGCGGTAGCCGTCCAGACAGAAGGCCAGGCGCATCACCCCGTCCCATTCCGGAGCCAGCCGTTGACCGAAGCCGAACGTCGCTGCCTCGCGCAGCGAGAAGGGCCCGCGTGGCGTGATCGTGAACTTCTGCGATGTCGGCAAGATCTCGGCCTCTCGGTGGGAAGCGGGCGGTGGTCAAATCCTGGCGTACCGGTCGGACATTTTGGGTCAGCCCGGTTGGCCGGTCCCGCGGTGGGTATCACCGCCCTACCACTTCTCGCAATGGAGGCCACAATGGTCGTGCTCGGAATCATTCTGCTATTGATTGGGCTGCTAGTCGCCTCGCTCAAGATCCTGCTCTGGATCGGACTGGTCCTGATCATCGTCGGGCTGATTCTCAACTTCGTCCCGATCGGCGGGACCCGCCGCCGCTACTACTAGCTCTGCTCGGCGCCGCCGCACGGTGGCGCGCTGAGTCCCGCTCGCCGCGTATGGCGGCCGATAACCCGGTCGCCGTGCGCGGCGTTTGCCTACGCCGGCTTTCCGGGTCAATGTCCAACTTGCCGACTAGCCGGCGCGCGAGGCAGTATTCTGTCCGTAGCCGGATGACCCCAGATCGCGAAGCCGCCGGGGAAGGCGCCCTTCGCGTCTGATCTGGAGGTCACCGTGGCCACTCGTGGCGTGCTGTACGTCCACTCCTGCCCCGCTGCCGTCTGCCCCCACGTCGAATGGGCTGTGTCCCGGGTTCTCGGCGTTGCGGTGCGGCTGCAGTGGACGGCGCAGCCGGCCGATCCCACGACCCAGCGCGCCGAAAGCATCTGGCATAGCTCGGCCGGCACAGCGGGCCGCCTGGCCAGTGGCCTGCGGCAGTGGCCGATGATCCGCTTCGAGGTCACCGAGGACCCCAGTGCCGGTGCGGACGGGGAGCGGATCGCCTACGTACCCGGCCGGGGCGCCTTCCGTTCCGCGGTCAGCGCCAACGGCGATCTGGTCGTGGGGGAGGACCGGCTGCGTGCATTGCTGGCGACCGCCGCGGACCCGCAGGCGCTGGCGCACGGCGTCGAACGCCTGCTCGGGACCGAGTGGGACGCCGACTTGGAGCCCTACCGCCAGGGCGGCGACGGGGCACCGGTCACCTGGCTGTACGCCGGCTAGTTGCGGCTGGAATCCGGCCGCCCGCTACAGCGGGATGTTCCCGTGCGCACCGCGCCCGGCCGGCGCGCCGGCAAGTGCCGCCGCCAGCCGCCGGCGGGTGTCCACCGGCTCGATCACCTCGTCGACCACCCCGAGCTCGATCGCCCGGCCGACTCCGCCGGCCGCTCGCTCGTGCTCCTCGGCCAGCCGGGCGTGCAGCGGCTCGCGCTCGCCGGGTTGGGCGGCGGCCAGCTTCTTGCGATGCAGGATGCCGACTGCGGCGGAGGCTCCCATCACCGCGACTTCGGCGCCCGGCCAGGCGAACACCGCGGTGGCACCCAGCGCGCGGGAGTTCATCGCGATGTAGGCGCCGCCGAAGGCCTTGCGGGTGACCAGCGTTACCCGCGGCACCACTGCCTCGGCGAAGGCGTGCAGGAGCTTGGCCCCGCGCCGGACCACACCGTCCCACTCCTGGCCGACGCCGGGGAGATAGCCAGGGACGTCCACGATCACCACCAGCGGAATCCCGAGTGCGTCGCACATCCGCACGAAGCGGGCCGCCTTCTCCGCGGAGGTCGAGTCCAGGCAGCCACCCAGCCGCAGCGGATTGTTGGCGATCACGCCGACCGTCCGGCCGGCCAGCCGGCCCAGGGCGGTAACGATGTTGGGCGCCCACTTCGCGTGCAACTCGATCGGCTCGCCGTCGAGCACCTCGCGAACCAGTGGGTGTACGTCGTAGGCGCGGTTGCGCTGTTCTGGCAGCACGTTCGCGAGTGCCTCGCTCGGGCCGACGTCGGCCGGTGCGAAGCGACCCGGCCGGGTGAGCAGTGCGGCCAGGTCGCGCGCGCGGGACAGCGCCGCCTCGTCGGTGTCGGTCACGATGTGCACGACGCCGCTGCGCCGGCCGTGCGGCTCCGGTCCGCCGAGCCGGGCCATGTCCACGTTCTCGCCGGTAACGCTGCGCACCACCTCGGGGCCGGTGACGAACACCCGGCCGTTCGGTCCCATGATCACGATGTCGGTCAGGGCCGGCCCGTAGGCGGCGCCGCCGGCGGCCGGCCCGAGCACGACCGAGATCTGCGGCACTCGCCCGGACGCGCGGACCATCGCCGCGAAGACCTGACCCACCGCATCGAGCGCTTCCACGCCCTCGGCCAGTCGGGCGCCACCGGAGTGCCAGAGGCCGACTACCGGGGTGCGTTCGCGTACTCCCGTGTCGATGGCGTCGACGATGTGCTGACAGCCGGCCGAGCCCATCGCGCCGCCCATCCGGGTCGCGTCGGTGGCGAACGCGACAACCGGGCCGCCGTCGATGGTGCCTCGAGCGCTCAGCACACCGCTGTCGTCGCGCCGGCTGAGCAGCCGCACCGAGCCGGCGTCGAAGAGCAGGTGCAGGCGTGCCTCCGGGTCGCGGGGATCGACGGCCGGCGTTTCGGGGTCGGCGGCGAGCGTACTGACCGCGGGCTCCTCGCTCATGCGGCGGTGAACACGAGGGCGACATTGTGGCCGCCGAAGCCGAAGGAATCGTTGACCGCGGCCCGCAGGCTGACCTCACGAGCCCGCAGCCGCACGATGTCCAGTGCGATGTCATCGTCGGGGTCGTCCAGGTTGCGGGTCGCCGGCACCACGCCGTGGGCGATGGCGAGCAGGGTGGCGATGGCCTCGACCGCGCCGGCCGCGCCGAGCAGGTGCCCGGTCATCGACTTGGTGGAGGTCACCACGGCGTGCTCGCCGACCGAGCTACGGATCGCTGCCGCCTCGGCCGTGTCGCCCACCGGGGTGGCGGTGGCGTGGGCGTTGACGTGCCCGATGTCGGCCGCCTCGAGCCCGGCATCGCGGATAGCCAGCGTGATCGCCCGCGATGCGCCGGCGCCGACCGGGTCGGGCGCGGCAATGTGATAGGCGTCCGCGGTCATGCCGGCGCCGGCCAGCCTGGCGTACACGTGCGCTCCACGGGCCCGGGCGTACTCCGCACGTTCGAGAACCACGATGCCGGCGCCCTCACCGAGGACGAAACCGTCCCGCGCCTTGTCGAACGGCCGTGAGGCCGCCTCCGGCTCGTCATTGCGGGTCGACAGCGCCTGCATCTGAGAGAAGCCGGCCAGTGGCAGCGGGTGGATGCAGGCTTCGGCACCGCCGGCCACCACCACATCCGCGCGGCCGGCCCTGATGATGTCCAGCCCCATCGCGATGGCCTCGGCGCCAGAGGCGCAGGCGCTGACCGGGGCGTGCACCCCGGCCTGGGCGCCCAACTCCAGCCCCACGGTGGCGGCCGGTCCGTTGGGCATCAGCATCGGGATGGTCAGCGGCGACACTCGCCGGTGACCTCGGGCCTCGAGCACGTCGTCCTGACCGAGCAAGGTCAGCGCACCGCCGATCCCGGTGCCGATGACCACGGCCAGCCGTTGCTTGTCGACCCCCGGGTTGCCGGCGCCGGCCCAGGCCTCCCGGGCCGCGACCAGCGCCACCTGCTGCGAACGGTCGAGCCGGCGGGCCTGCACCCGTTCCAGCGTCTCGGTCGGCTCGACGGCCAGGGTGGCCGCGATCCGTACCGGCAGTTGCTGGGCCCACTCGGCTTCGAGCGGACGCACCCCGGATCGTCCCGAGACGAGCGCATCCCAGGTCGAGGCGACGTTCCCGCCGACCGGGGTGGTCGCGCCGAGGCCGGTGACGAGTACTTCCGTCACGCGGCGCGTGACGACTGGCTCCGTCACGCGGCGGCGCCGTGCGACTCGATGTACTTCACCGCGTCCCCGACGGTCGTGAGGTTCTTGACCTCATCGTCGGGGATCTTGACGTCGAACTTCTCTTCGGCTGCGACGACCACCTCAACCATCGACAGCGAGTCGACGTCGAGGTCGTCGGTGAAGGACTTCTCCATCGTCACGTCCGCGGGCATGATGCCGGCGACCTCCTCGAGGATCTCGGCGAGGCCGGCGCGGATGTCTTCAGTCGTCACAGCAATGGTTCCTTTCGGGTTGGGGGCGATGATCAGGGGCAGGTGATGACCTGCCCCGCAAAGGTAAGGCCGGCACCGAAGGCGAGCACCAGGGCGGCATCGCCGGTGCGTGCCTGGCCGCTCTCGACCAACCGGGACAGCGCCAGCGGGACCGAGGCCGCCGAGGTGTTGCCGCTGTCGACGATGTCCCGGGCGACGACAGCATCGGTTGCCCCGAGCCGGCGCACGATGGCATCGACGATGCGCAGGTTGGCCTGGTGGGGCACGGCGACGGCGATCTCCTGGGGCCTGACCCCGGCCCGTCGGCAAGCCTCGAGCGCCACGTCTCCCATTGCGGTGACCGCCCAGCGGAAGACCGCCTGACCCTCCATCTGCATGAAGCTGTGCCGGTCCCGGATGGTGATAGCCGACGCCTTGCTGCCGTCACTGCCCCAGACGACCGGACCGATGCCGCTGGTCGACGCCGGCCCGATCACGGCGGCGCCGGCACCGTCGCCGAAAATGATGCAGGTGCCGCGGTCGGTCCAGTCCACCCAAGCGGAGAGCTTCTCCGAGCCGATCAGCAGCACCCGGCGGGCCGAGCCACCGCGGATCGCGTCGTTGGCGACGGAGAGGCCGTAGCAGAATCCGGCGCAGGCGGCGTTGAGGTCGAAGGCGCCCGGGCTGGGGATGCCGAGCCGGGTGGCGATCGTTGCGGAGGCGCCGGGCAGCGGCGCCTCCAGGGTGCAACTGGCGGCGATAACCAGGTCGATGTCGCCCGGCTCGACGCCGGCCGCAGCCATCGCCTTGCCGGCCGCCGCAACTCCCATGTCGACCACGGTCTCGTCATCCGCCGCGACATGGCGGGTGGCGACACCGACCCGGTCGCGGATCCACTCGTCGGTGGTGTCCACCAGCTTCGCGATCTCGTGGTTGGTCATCACCCGGGCCGGCCGGTAGTGACCAAGCCCCAGGATCCGGGCGGGGAAACCGCTGGCGTCGTTCATCCGGCGCTCCCCAGCGGGTGCAGCCGGGCCAGCGGCTGGCCGGGCGCGACCGGATCGCCGTCGGTGACAAGCCACTCCGCCAGCACTGCGGCATAGCCGACGGCAACTTCGTGCGGTCCCTGCCGGGTCATCACGTGGCCGACCGCGGTGCCCGACTGCATCGAGTCGCCCTCGGCCATGTCGGCGAGGCTGAACATGCCGGCGACCGGCGCCACGACTACCCGGAACGACACCGACGGTTCCGCGCCGGCCGGTCCGCCGTGGCGCGCGATCAGATCCCGCGCGGCGGGCAGGTCCTCTGGACTGCGCAGGGCGACCACCTCGACGCCCTTGAGTTCCCGCTTGGCCAGGCCGGTCAGCGTGCCGGCCGGCGGCAACTCGATGGCCGCCGTCACCCCGAGGTGTCGCATGGTCGCTTGGCACAGGTCCCAGCGCACCGGCGAGGTGACCTGAGCGACCAGCCGCTTTATTGCCTCGGCGCCGTTGGCCACTGCGGTGCCGTCAGCGTTGGACAGCAACAGCCGGCCCGGGTCGGCGACGGGCACACCGTCGGCGAGAGCGGCAAGAGCATCCTCGGCCGGCGCCATGTACGCGGTGTGAAACGCCCCGGCCACCTGGAGGGGGACCAGCCGCGCGCGTGACGGGGGCGCTCCGGCCAGCCGGGCCAGCGCGTCCGCCGCGCCGGCGGCGACGACCTGGCCGGCGCCGTTGCGGTTGGCCGCGGTCAAGCCGCAGGTCTCCAGGTGCTGCAACACATCGTCCGGATCACCGCCGAGCACCGCGGTCATTCCGGTCTCGACGCGGGTGCAGGCCGCTGCCATCTCCCGGCCGCGTACCGACGCCAAGGTGACTGCAGACTCGGCTGACAGCACGCCGGCCAGTGCGGCCGCAGTCAACTCGCCGACGCTGTGCCCGGCGACCACGGTGACATCGTCGATGCTGAACTGGGCGGCCGCCGCCAGCCCGGTGGCGACCATCAGCGGCTGGGTGACCGCGGTGTCGCGGATCTCGTCGGCGCCGGCCGACGTGCCGAGTCCGATCAGGTCCAGCCCGGCCACCGCGGACAGCCAGCGCAGCAGCGGTGGCAGGCCGCCCAACTCAAGCCAGGGAGTCAGCATCCCCGGCGCCTGAGCACCCTGACCGGGCGCGAGGAGGGCCAGCACCACTTGACCATGTCGGCTACTGGGCGGTAGCCGCGATGCTGAAGGACACGAAGATAACGACACGATATTTGGAGGATACCTACAACTGAATGCTTCCCAGTCGGCCCAGGGTGAGCGCGGTACGCAGGGTGAAGGCGTCCCGGGCGACCAGGGGCGAGAGTCCGCAGACATCGGTCACCCGGCGCAGCCGGTAGCGGACCGTGTTCGGATGCACGAACAGTGCCCGGGCCGTGCCCTCCAGGGTGCCGCCCGAGTCGAAGTAGGCGGTGAGGGTGTCCAGCAGGGTGGGGCCGGCCTGCGCCAGCGCGGCGTAGATGTCGTCCCGCAGCAGGCTGCGGGCCTCCCGATCGCCGGCCAGCGCCCGCTCCGGAAGCAGGTCGCGGGCCAAGACCGGCCTGGGCGCCGCCGGCCAGGCGGTGACCGTCCGGGCGCCCGACAGGGC
>JALZAK010000077.1 GCA_030948385.1 Actinomycetota bacterium | reverse complement strand
GTCCGTGAAGGACTGCACCGCCTCCAGGCGGTGGCCGCACTGCCTGCATGCGTACTCGTACGTCGGCACCTGCGTCCTCCTGGGCTGGCACTCTGCGCTGGGGAGTGCCAACAGTGTGTCATGGCCCGGGTCAGCCGTGGAATTCGTGTACCACGGCGTGGCCACGGCCTCGGGCGATCAGCGCCCGGTTGACCGGCACGGTGACCACGAATGCGACGACGAGAGAAGCCAGCAGGCTGCCCCAGAACAGCAGATCGCCCAGTCCCGCGCTCATCGCGCCCGGCACCGCGAGCACCACGGCGTTGTCCATGATCTCCATGGTCACGATGGAAAGGGTGTCCGCGGCAAGTGCGATGGCGATCGCCCGGCGCAACGGCACCCCGGAGCGCAGGACCGGGACGACGGTGAGGGAATAGCCGAAGAAGAACGCCAGGATGATCGCCAGGACGATGCTGGGCGCGGTCGACCAATTCCACCAGGTGGCCAGGACCAGCCCCAGGATCTCGCCGATGGCGCAGCCGGTGAGGCAATGCAGCGTTGCGGAGACGGCCAGCCGGGTCAACTGTGGCCCGGAGGGCGCGGGACCGGCCGCGGGCGGGGCGTGCGCGCTCATGAGCGGACCAGCCGGGCAATGGCGGCTGCGGCCTCCTTGACCTTCTCCTCGCCGCCGGCGCCCCCGGCCTGGATCGCGTCGGTTACGCAGTGCCCGAGGTGCTCCTCGAGGAGTAGGAGCGCGACCGACTCGAGCGCATTCGTCGCGGCGGAAACCTGCGTGAGGACGTCGATGCAGTACGCGTCGGACTCCACCATGCGTTGCAGGCCCCGTACCTGGCCCTCGATCCGGCGCAGCCGGGTGAGGTGGGCCGCTTTGTTGGTGGCATATCCCGGCGTGCTGGCGTCCATCGGCTGCTCCCGTCCTCGTCGTCCAGGCGAATGTACCCGGGGGGGGTATCTGCGTCAAGCGATAGCATGGCGACATGGTTGACGATCTCTCCGACTCCCGACGCAGCGAGCCGTCGTTCCTGCTCGGCGAGCGAGCAATGCTCGAGGCGTGGCTGGAGTTCCACCGGCTGACCTTGCTGATGAAGTGCGAGGGGCTCGACGACGCGGCCCGGCAGGCCCGGCCGGTGAAGACCTCGCTGCTGTCCCTGCACGGGCTGCTCCGGCACATGGCCGAGGTCGAACGCAACTGGTTCCATCGGGTGCTGTTGCGCGAGCCGGAGACCCCGCCGATCTTCTACGACCCGGCAGTCGAAGACAGCGAACTCGTACCGCTGGAGGAAGCGGACTGGGCGGCCGACCTGGAAACGTGGCGGCGCGAGTGCGAGCACAGCAGAGTCGCCGCTGCCGGCCACGACCTCGACGACACCGGTATGCGTCACGGTGAGCCATGCTCGCTGCGCTGGATCTACGTGCACATGATCGAGGAGTACGCCCGGCACAACGGCCATGCTGACCTGATCCGAGAAATGGTCGACGGCGCCGTCGGCTGGTGAGCCGAGGAGCCCGCGTGCGTCAGTGCATCCGCCGCAAGCTCGTCGTCGTCGGCTTGCTCACCGTTGTAGCGACCACCATGACACCCACAGCACCAGCGTTAGCCATCTACAACGGCTATTCGGCGCCGATCAGCTCGCACCGGTTCATGGTGTCCCTGCGCCGGGCCGACAACCCGACCCGGCACACCTGTGGGGGCACGCTGATCGCGGCCGACATCGTGCTGACCGCCGCACACTGCGTGGCCGGGGCTGGGCAGGACGGCCTGGTGGCGCTTGTTGGCGTGGACGAACCCGCCTGGGCCGCCGCGCCGCGAATCCGCAGCGTTGCGTACCGCATCCCGGTTTCGTACAACCCGGCCAACGACCGGGACGACATCGCGGTGGTGCGCCTGGCCGTGGCGCAGACCAGCCCGACCGTCCGGTTGGCCACCACTGAGCCGCCGGTGAACGCGCGGGTCGAGGCCGCCGGCTGGGGGTGCACGGATCGACCATTGATCGCGACCGCTTGCTCGGGGCACCCGAAAAATCTGCAGGGCAGCCGGCAGACCGTCATCGCGGATCGGCTGTGCGGCCGGGACGTCTTCTTCAACCCGCCGTCCTGGGCGCCCACGTCAATCTGCACCGCGGGGGTCAATACCTCCACGAACCGCGGCGACTCTGGTGGCCCGCTTCTCGTCGGCGACGCCCGTGGCGGATTTGTCCAGGCCGGCGTGGTCGCGCTCGGCTCGGACAACCCGGCGAAGTTCTACGGCGAGTTCACCTCGATTCCCGCCGAAGCCCAGTGGATCGCCGGCGCGATAACTGCATTGCACGCCGCCGGCTACCCCACCGCCTTTGTCACCGACCGCCCGCTCACCGACGTACGGACCGCTCTCGGCGACGTCCTGGGCGTCGTTGCCGGCGTCGGCAACTACCTGCAGTTCGAAGGCCGCCGGCTGGCGGTCTGACTCACAACGCAGCCGCTCCGACCGGTTCCCAGCCCCGGGTCGGTGTGACGGTGTGGGTGACCGCTCGGTCGTGCGGCTCGGCCGGAACGGCCGGCAGCAGCTCACCGTCGTGCAGGAGGGCAACGATCGGGATCCCGGCCGGCACCCGCGCCAGGCAGCGGTCGTAGGAGCCGCCGCCCCGGCCGAGCCGGTTGCCGGCCGGGTCCACGGCCAGCGCCGGCACGATCGCGACGTCCACTCCGGCGACCGCGGAGCAGCCCAGCCGGCGGCCCATCGGCTCGGCCGGCCCCCGCTCGACCGCAACCAGTGAGCGCGGCCCGGTATACACGGCCCAGTCCAGATCGAGGTCGTCGCGGAGCACCGGCAGCAGTACCTCGACGCCGCCGATGGTCAGCGCGTCGAGCAAGATCCGCGACCCCGGCTCGGCACCGAACGGCACGTAGCCGCAAATCTGCTGGGCGCCGGCCGTCCGGACGGCGCCGACGACGTGCTCCCGCACGCGGGCGGCCGCGACCAGCAGCGTGCCCCGGCTCAACTGCCGGCGGCGGTCGAGCAGCTCGGCGCGCAGGGCGGCCTTGTCCGGATGCATAACCCCATCTTGACGCCGGCCGGGTGCCGGCCGCGCAGCGACTAGGGTTGGCGTCCATGACGGAGCTGCCTGCCGAGCGCACCCGGCGCACGGTCAAGGCGGTCATCCCCGCTGCGGGACTGGGCACCAGATTCCTGCCGGCGACCAAGTCGGTACCCAAGGAACTGCTCACTCTGGTCGACAAACCTGCGGTGCAATACATCGTCGAAGAGGCAGCCGCGGCCGGCCTGACCGACGTGCATCTGGTCACTAGCCGCGGCAAGGACGCGATCCCGGACCACTTCGACCGCGCGCCCGAGCTCGAGCACGTACTGAAGATGCGCGGGGACACCGATCGGCTGGCCGCGGTCCGCAACACCGCAGGACTGGCCCACATCTCCACCTCACGGCAGGACCAGGCGCGGGGCCTGGGCCATGCCGTGCTGTGCGCGGCGACGCACGTCGGCGACCACGCCTTTGCGGTGTTGCTGGGCGACGACCTGATCGACCCGCGCACGCCCCTCCTGCCGGCGATGCTGGACCTGCAGCGCGAACGCGGCGGCATCGTCTTGGGACTGCTCGACGTGCCGCGAGCGGTGGTTCACCGGTACGGCATCGCGTCGGTCGAACAGACCGACCGTGACGGCATCGTCCGCGTCACCGACCTGGTCGAGAAGCCCGATCCGGCCCGAGCGCCGAGCACCCTGGCGGTGATCGGCCGTTACGTCCTGCCGGCCGAGATCTTTGCCGCCCTCCGGACGACCGAGGCCGGCGTGGGCGGCGAGATCCAGCTCACCGACGCCATGGCCACTCTGCTCGACGCGGGTACCCCGGTGCACGGGGTGATCTTTCGTGGCCGGCGCTATGACACGGGCGACTGCGGCGACTACCTGCAGGCGGTGGTGGAATTGGCCTGCGATCGAGAGGACATCGGGCCGGCATTTCGAGGCTGGCTCAAGGAGTACGCCGAGGCGCTGCCGTGAAGACCGTCGAGACCCATCTCGCCGACGTGCTGGCGGTGGTCCACCCGCTCAGCGCCATCGACTTGCAGTTGGCCGAGACCCACGGGTGCGTGCTGGCCGAGGACGTGTATTCCCCGGGTCCGCTGCCCGCCTTCGACAACTCCGCCATGGACGGCTATGCGGTGCGCTCGGTCGATGTCGCCGGCGCGACGGCGTCCCGCCCGGTCCGGTTGTCGGTCGTCGGGGATGTGATGGCCGGCTCGTGGCAGGCCGACGGGGTCAGCAGTGGCTCGTGCCTGCGGATCATGACGGGCGCCCCGCTGCCGGCCGGCGCCGACGCGGTGGTGCCCTTGGAGTGGACCGACGGTGGGATCGCCGCCGTACGCATTCAGCAGCCCGCCAGCGCCGGCCAGCACGTCCGGCGAGTCGGTGAGGACGTTCCGGCCGGCCAGGTGGTGGGCCGGCGCGGCGGGCAGGTACATGCCGCGCAGTTGGCCCTGCTGGCCGCCGTCGGTCGCGACCACGCCCTGGTCCACCCGCGGCCACGGGCGGTGGTGCTCTCGACCGGCGACGAGGTGGTCGAGCCGGGTCAGCCGCCGCGGCCGGGCCAGATATATGACGCGAACGGCTATGCGCTCACCGCGTCGGTGACCGAGGCCGGCGGCCAGTCGTACCGCGCCGGCATTGTCGGTGACGACTCGGACCGCCTGATGGCCATCCTTGACGACCACCTGATCCGGGCCGACCTCATCATCACCAGCGGCGGTGTCAGCGTGGGAGAGCGCGACGTGGTGAAGAAGGCGCTGAGCAAGCTGGGCACTGTGCGCTTCGAGCGGGTCGCGATGCAGCCCGGGATGCCGCAGGGTTTCGGCACCATCGGGCCCGACTCGACCCCGATCTTCTGCCTGCCCGGCAACCCGGTAAGTGCTCTGGTGGCCTTCGAGGTGTTCGTCCGGCCGGCGATCCGCCGGATGGCCGGGTTCGCCGAGCTGCAGCGGCGCGTGGTGCAGGCCCGGCTGCTGGAATCGCTGTCCGCGCCGGCCGGCAAGCGCCAGTACCGCCGGGCCCAGCTCGAAACGGAGGAGGGCCACCTTGTCGTCCGGCCACACGGAGGCACCGGGTCACATTTGTTGGCCGGCCTGGCCGGCGCGAACGCGCTGATCGTCCTCGACGAGGACACCACCGAGGTGCCGGAGGGCAGTGAGGTCGACGTGCTCGTCCTGACCCGTGCCCACCGGTAGCGCCGGCACCATGCCCCATCCGGGCTGGCCGGCCAGTGCCGCATCCGGGCCGGTGGCCATCAGGCCGCTGCGGCGCCGCGACGCGTCCGTCTGGCGCGAGGTGCGGCTGGCCAACCAGCAGTGGCTGCTCCCGTGGGAACCCTCGTCGGCGCTGTCCTGGCCGGAGCGGCACACCCGGTCGGCATACCTGTCCATGTTGCGCGTCCTGCAGCGGCAGGCCCGGGCCGGTCAGACCTTTCCCTTCGCCATCACCTACGAGGGGCAGCTGGCCGGGCAGCTCACCATCGGCAACATCGTGCGGGGATCGTTCCAGTCCGGGTACGCCGGCTACTGGGTCGACGGTCGACTGGCCGGCCGCGGGATCGTGCCCACTGCGTTGGCACTTGCCGTCGACCACAGCCTGGGCCCGGCCGGCCTGCACCGGGTGGAGGTCAACATCCGGCCGGAGAACACCGCGAGCCGGCGGGTGGTGGACAAGCTCGGCTTTCGCGAGGAGGGACTGCACCGCCGGCTGCTGTTCATCGACGGCGCCTGGCGCGATCACATCTCCTACGCCCTGACCGCAGAGGACCTGCCCCGCGGGTTGCTGGCCCGCTGGCTTTCCGTTCGACACACCGGCTGACGTCCCGGCCGGCCGCGCGTGGCCCACCTACCGTTTCACTCGTGAGCTCGGTGATCCTGTTGGTGATCGTCGCCGCGTGGGCCGTAGTGCTGGTGCCGATGCTCCTCAATCGCCACGACGCGATGAACGAAGCGCGTTCCATCGACCGGTTCGCCACCGCGATGCGCGTCCTGGCCCGGCGCCAGGCGGCGCCCGCTGACGGCCGGTACGTCGTCGTCCCTCGCCGCCCGGACAGCTCACCCAGCGTGGTGGTCAACGGCACCAGCCAGTGGGCGGTGGAGGCGGCCCAGGCGCGGCGACGGGTGGCAGATCTGGCCGAGCGGCAACAGGAGCGGCCGGAGGCCCGGGCAGCCCGCGACCCGGAGTTCGTGCGCAGCCGGGTGGCGGCCAGGCGCCGGCGGGTGCTCCTCGTCCTGGCGCTCCTCGCCGCCGCGCTGGCGGTGCCGGCGCTGGCCGTGACCCCGATGGTATGGGCGGCTCAGATCGCGGCCGACCTGCTGCTTGCGGGGTACCTGATCCACGTCCGCCGCGAGGCGCTGCGGGTGCAGGCGCGGCGCGAGCGCGCCGCGGCGCGGGGCCGGCG
>JALZAK010000056.1 GCA_030948385.1 Actinomycetota bacterium | reverse complement strand
TCCGGGCAGCGCCGGTCTCATCCACGTGCGTCAGGCGCTCCGGCATGGCCGCAGCATAAGCTGCGTCGCCATGCACGTACTCGTCACCGGCGGCGCCGGCTTCATCGGATCGCACGTCGCCGACCTGCTGCGCGAGCGCGGTCACACCGTACGGGTGCTCGACCTGCTGCTGCCGGCGGCGCACGGGTCGCGACCGGACTACTTCGACGGCGAGCGCTTGGCGCCCGAAGATCTCGGCGACAGTCAGGTCGCCCAGCGGGGACTGTCCGGTGTGGACGCTGTGTGCCACCAGGCGGCGATGGTCGGGCACGGACTCGACGCACAAGACGGCCCGGAGTACGTAGTCCACAACGACCTGGCGACGGCGGTGCTGCTGGCGGCGATGGCACGTTGCGGGGTCACCAGACTCGTGCTTGCCAGCTCGATGGTGGTGTACGGAGAGGGTGGCTACCGGTGCGCTGAGCACGGCGCGGTCCGACCGGGACCGCGGGCCGAAGCCGACCTGGCTGCGGGCCGGTTCGAGCCGCGCTGCCCGCGGTGTGCGACACCGCTGGACCCGGTCGCGGTCACCGAGGATGCTCCGCCGGATCCGCGCAATACCTACGCGGCCACGAAGGTCGCCCAGGAGCACCTGGCCGCCGCCTGGGCGAGGCAGGCCGGCGGCACGGTCACCGCGCTGCGCTACCACAACGTCTACGGCCCGCGGATGCCGCGGGACACCCCGTACGCCGGCGTCGCGGCGATCTTCCGCTCGGCGCTGGCTCGGGGTGAGGCACCGCAGGTGTTCGAGGACGGCGGCCAGCGGCGTGACTTCGTACATGTGCGCGACGTCGCGGCGGCCAACGTCCTCGCCCTCGAGCAGGAGGCGCCGGCGCCGTTCGCCGCGTACAACATCGCCTCCGGCGAGGCGCACACGGTCGCCGACATGGCGGCCGCGCTCGCGACGGAGGCTGGCGGGCCGGCGCCGGCAATCACCGGCGAGTATCGCCTCGGCGATGTGCGGCACATCATTGCCAGCCCCCGCCGGGCCACCGAGCGCCTGGGCTTCACCGCCGGCGTCGGATTCGCCGAGGGGATGGCGGAGTTCGCCACGGCAGCCTTGCGCTGAGGCCTCACCAGTTGGTGAAGACCAATGTCTGAACCGCAAGGCCGACTCCCAGTTGCGCCGCAAGCCACCAGCGCCGGCCGCCCGCCGGCAGCACGGCCGTCGCCGCCAGCAGCCAGGGCGTGAAGGGCAGCCAGATGCGCTCGACCTCCGACTTCGACAGCCCGCTCAGGTCGGCCAGCACGATCCCGGCCAGCGCCAGCAGCGGCAGCAGTGCGGCAGCGCCGCGGCGCAGCCGGGCAATCGCGGCCACGCCGGCCGGCCCGATCACCAGGCCCAGCACGGCGAGGTTGGCGAGCAGGAAGTAGGCATACGGGCGGCCCGACGCCGACCCCTGCTGGTAGCGGATCCGGGTCCGCATCAGCCCGTCCACCCACCAGAAGCCCAGCCCGGCGAACACCGCGACCACCGCGCCGGCACCGACCGCCGCCAGCACCAACGGCCGGACCCGCCGGCGCAGGGCAATAACGCCGATAGCGATCGGGGCCAGCAGCACCAAGCCGTACGACAGGAAGATCGTCAGGCCGAGCAGCAGGCCCGCGCCGGCCGCGAGCAGGTCCCCACGCAGGTCCCGCCGGCCGGCGGCCAGGGCCAGCAGCGCGATCCCCCAGGCGGACACCCCGAGGAACCACGCGTCGGCCGAGGTGGCGATCCAGACCGCAGTGGGCGCGGCGGCCAGGAACGGGGTGGCCCGGCGGGCGGCCGGCTCGCCGGCGACGGCGCGCAGCGCGATCAGACCGGCCGCTGCTGCCGACGCGCCGGCGCCGATGCACAGCGCGGCGGCCCAGCCCGGCCCGCCCAGCCCCAGCCGGTCCAGGGCGACGAAGGTCAGCAGCGCTCCGGGGGGATGGCCCGACACGTGCGTCACCCAGGCGAACCCGGGGCTGCCGATGGTCACGTGGTCGGCGAAGCCGGCCAGGAATGCATGCAGGCCGTGCACCCGGCCGACGTCGGCGAGGTACTCCGCGCGGGTGGCGATCGGGCGGCCCAGCGCGGCCGGACCGTCGACTAGGGCCAGGCTGACCGCCCAGCCGGCCGAGGCCACCACGGCGGCGCCGAGCAGCCGGCGCCAGCCGAGCCGGTCCGCCGCGGCCGGCAGCAGCGCTAGCAGGAGCAGGCCGGCGCCGAGCGGCAGCAGGGTGCGCAGCGACAGCCGTACATCGAGGTGACCGGAGAGCGGGACGGCGGTGCCGAGCCGGAGATTGATCCCGTGCCGGGCGAACACCCGGCCGACGGCGACCGAGCCGGTGTACCCGATCGCGACGACCGCGATCGCCACGCCGCCCCGGACGGCGGGGCGCACTAGCCGCCGATGGCTGACATCGGTCGCGGTGGTTGCAGGAAGGTCGGCTCGTCGATGCCGTGGCCGGCCTGCTTGCCGAGCACGGCGGTCAGGATCTGCTCGGTCAGCTCGGCATCGGAGGCGCCGGCCCGCAGCGGCGTGCGCAGGTCTGACTCGGTCCGGGCGAACAGGCAGGTGCGCAGCTGTCCGTCGGCAGTCAGCCGGAGCCGGTCACAGTTGCCGCAGAACGGCCGGGTGACCGACCCGATCACCCCAACCGTCTGCGGGCCGCCGTCGACGAAGAACTCCTCGGCCGGGGCGGAACCCCGGCCGGGCACCGGATCCAGCGTGTACACAGTGGACAGTGCGTCGAGGATCTCCTCGGCGGTGACCATCTCGGTGCGTTGCCAGGCGTGCTGGGCATCTAGCGGCATCTGCTCGATGAAGCGCAAGTGCAGGTCGCGCTCGAGGGCGAACCGCAGCAGGTCGACCGCCTCGTCGTCGTTGACGCCGCGCATCAGCACGGTGTTGAGCTTGACCGGGTGCAGGCCGGCCTGCTGTGCGGCCGCGAGGCCGGCGAGTACGTCGTCGAGCCGGTTGCGCCGGGTCATGGCCAGGAACCGCTCCGGGCGCAGCGTGTCGATGCTGATGTTGGCCCGGCGCAAACCGGCGGCGCGCAGTGCCGGCGCCAGCCGCTCCAGCACCAGCCCGTTGGTGGTCACGGACAGCTCGGCGACATCGGCCAGCGCCTCCACGACGGAGACGACATCGGGCCGCAGCAGCGGCTCGCCGCCGGTCAGCCGGACCTCCTCGATGCCCAGCGTGGTCGTGAGGCGGACCAGCCGGACCAGCTCCGGCGTGCTGAGCAGCTCCGGCGCAGGCAACCACGGCAGTCCCTCGGCCGGCATGCAATACGTACAGCGCAGCGAGCAGCGGTCGGTGAGCGACACCCGCAGGTCGCGGTGTTCCCGGCCGAACCGGTCGACGAGTCTGCTCACGTGCCCACGCTACCCGCACTCAGGTCGGGTATACGTCGACCTCGTTGGCCTTGACGGATGCCCAGATGGGGGCGCCGCGCTCGACACCGAGGTCGCGGACCGCCGCCGGGGTGATGTCGGCCAGTACCGCCAGCTCGCCCGCCAGGGCCACGCGTACGGCGTCGCCGTGCGGCTCCATCCCGCCGACCCGCAGTTGCCACACGTTGCGCGGGCTGCCCTCCGGCCGGTGCCGGTGCAGCGCGACCGCCGAGGGCCGGAAGGCCACATGAACCTCGCCGGCGGCGACCGGGCGGACCGCCACCGTGGCCCCGCCGGCCAGCCGGACCCGCTCCCCCTCGGCCCGGCCCCGGTAGAGGTTGTAGCCGGTCAGCCGGGCGACGTATTCGGTCCGCGGCCGGCGGGCGACTTCCTGCGGCGTCCCGGCCTGTACCACCCGGCCGGCCTCCAGCACGACGATGTGGTCGGCCAGGACAAGCGCGTCGATCGGGTCGTGGCTGACCAGCACCGTGCAGCCAGCGAAGCCGGCCAGGTGCCGGTGCAGGACCGCGCGCACGTCGAGCCGGGTCGAGGCATCCAGGGCGGACAGCGGCTCGTCCAGCAGCAGTAGCCGTGGCTCGACCGCCAGTGCGCGAGCCAGCGCGACGAGCTGCGCCTGGCCACCGGAGAGCGCCCCCGGTCGCTTGGTGGACAGGGCAGCGAGACCCAGCCGGCCCAGCCAACCGGCGGCGGTGCGCCGGGCCGCATCACGGGCCACCCCTCGGGCCCGCAAGCCGAAGGCCACATTGTCCACATTGGACAGATGCGGGAAGAGCAGCAGGTCCTGGAAGACCATGCCCACCGGCCGGCGCTCGGGCGGCAACCGGTCGAGGTCGGCGTCGTCGAGCTCGACCCGGCCCCGATGCTCGATCAAGCCGGCCAGCACGGCCAGTGCGGTGGACTTGCCGGCGCCGTTCGGCCCGAGCAGCGCCACGACCTGACCGGCCTCGACCGTCAGGGGCAGATCGAGTGAGAATCCCGGCCGGTCCAAGCAGACCGACGCGCGGAGGCTCACCGGGGCACCAGCCAGCGGTCCCGCAACGTGGCCAGGACCAACACGGACACGGCCAGCAGGACCAGGCTGAGCGCCACCGCGGCTTCCGGATCGGTCTCCAGGGCCAGGTACACGGTCAGCGGCATCGTCCGGGTGATCCCGGGGAAGCTGCCGGCGAAGGTGATGGTGGCGCCGAACTCGCCCAGCGCGCGGGCCCAGCACAGCACGGCGCCGGCCACCACGCCCGGGCGCACCAGGGGCAGCGTGACCCGGCGGAACACCGTCCAGCGGGAGGCGCCCAGGGTCGCCGCGGCCTGCTCGTACCGCCGGTCAGCGGCGCGCAGCGCGCCCTCGACGGTGATCACCAGAAACGGCATTGCCACGAAGGCCTCCGCCACCACGACGCCCGCGGTGCTGAACGGCAGCGACAGGTGCAGCGGACGGCCGATCAGGCCGTGCCGGCCGAGGACGAGCAGCAGGGCCACGCCGCCGACCACCGGCGGGAGCACCAGCGGCACGGTCACCGCGGCCCGGATCAGCCACCGCCCGGGAAGGTCGGACCGGGCCAGCACCCAGGCCAGCGGTACGCCCAGCACCACCGACACAACCGTGGCCAGGGTCGCGGTGAGCAGGGACAGCCGCAGCGCGTCGAAAACCTCGGCGGTGCCGAGCAGCCGCGGCAGTGAACGCCACGGCGCCCGGATCAGCAGGCCGGCGAGCGGCAGGACGAGGAACGTCAGCCCGATCCCGGCCGGCACCAGCAGCGCCGCCGGCGCCCGCTTGACCGCTCTCACGGCGGGTCGAACCCGGCGGCGGCCAGCACCGCCCGACCACGCCCGGACCGGACGAACGCGACGAAGCCCGAGCCGGCGGCGCGCAGGGCAAGGATCGGGTACGCCGCCACGACGGGCGGGTCGACAGGCAGGCCGATCACCCGCCGGCCGGCCGCCTGGATGTCGGTGCGGTAGACCAGGCCGGCGTCGACCTCCCCCAACTCGACCTTGGCCAGCACCGCCTTGACGTCCTGTTCGTAGGTGTCCGGCCGGCCGGTGATGTGCGCCGCCGCGAAGGCCCGTCGGGCGGCGTCGCCGCAGGGAACCTGGGGGGCGCAGACCGCCACCCTCAGCGCCGGGCGGCCCAGGTCGGCCAGCCCATGCACGTTGCCGGGATTGCCGGGAGGGACCGCGATCGCGAGCCGGTTGTGCGCGAACACCGCCGGCTTACCGACCCCGCTCAGACCCTTGATCGTGGACATGCTCGCGGTGGCGATCACGTCGGCCGGCGCGCCGGCGGTCACCTGGCGGGCGAGACTGGAGCTCGCGCCGAATACCAGCCGCACCCGCACTCCTGGGTGGGCCCGCTCGTACTCGTGGGCAAGGGTGGTGAAGGCCTCGGTCAGTGACGAGGCGGCCAGCACGGTGATCTGGTCGGACTTCGCCTTGGCCGCGCCGGAGCCGCAGCCGGCCAGTGCGAGTGTCGCGCTGAGCAGGATCGCCAGCCGGCGCATCACCGCACCGCCGGAGTCTCGACGATCACTTGGGTCGCCTTGACCACCGCGTCAGCCACGACGCCCGGCTCCAGGTGGAGATCGTCTGCTGCCTCGCGGCTCATCAACGACACCAGCCGGTACGGCCCGGCCTGCATCTCCACCTGCGCCATAACGGTGTCCCGGACGACCCGGGTGACGATCCCGCGCAGCCGGTTGCGGGCGGAGCCGGCGATGTTGCGGTGCGCGTCGGGCTGGCCGGCGATCGACACCGCCAGTGCGGCCAGGTCGGCTCCCTCGACAACCTGCTTGCCGTCGGCCGAGAGCCGGGTCGGCAGCCGGCCGGCGGCGGCCCACCGGCGCACGGTGTCGTCGCTGACCCCGAGCAGCTCGGCCGCCTCGGAGATCCGCATTGTCGTCATCTGAGCAGCTTATCGCCCGTGGATGCACCTCGCGCGAGCGAGCACTTCTCCGCATCTACGTTCCGGTGCGTTCCTGGCGCTGCGGTCCTACCCTGTGCGTTGAGGTGATGACGGTGGCCGAGTGGCTCACGATCGAGGTTTTCGACGGGCCGTTCTCGGCCAGCCGCTGGCAGGACGCGCACGGGGACGCGCTGACCGAGGCGGCGCTTTCCCGCGGCGCTCGCTACTGGCAGTGGCACCGGCATCGCTGGGGCGTGGCGCTGGAGATCCTGTTCGACGACGACCAGACGGTCCGAGTTGCCCCAGATCGACGAGCCGGTGCCGTCGCTGCCAGCGAGCATCGAGCGATCGGCCGGCCCGGCAGCGGGCTGAATCAGGCGGAGCCCACCCACTCCTCGGTGCCATCGGTAAAGGCTTGTCGCTTCCACACCGGCAGCCGGGCCTTGACCTCCTCGACCAGCCGCGAGCAGGCGGCGAACGCCGCGGCTCGATGCGATGCCGATACGGCCGCGACCAGGGCGACATCACCGATCGCGAGGGTGCCGATCCGGTGGCCGACCGCCACGTCGTGCACGGCCGGATCGGCGGCCACTTCCGCCGCGAGCGCCGCCAGCACCGGACCCGCCGAGGGGTGCGCGTCGTAATGCAGCTCGCTCACGTCACGGCCACTGTCGTGGTCGCGCACTACGCCGGCGAACATCACCACAGCGCCTGAGGCGGCGCCGCGGACGGCCCGGTCGTACCAGGCCGGGTCGAGCGGCTGCTCGGATACGACGGCCGCCCGGACGCTCATCGGCCGGCCTCGGCCGGTAGCCGGACGACGAAGCGGCAGCCGGCGCCGGCGTTGCTGACCGCGATGTCGCCGCGATGTGCCTCGACCAGGCCACGGGCGATCGCCAGGCCGAGCCCCGCGCCGGCCGGGGTCGGCTGGCTCGGCGGGGTGCGCGAGCGGGTGCCACGGAAGGCCACGTCGAAAACGCGGGGAAGGTCGTCCTCCGGGATGCCGCCGCAGCCATCGGCGACGGACAGCCACGCGCCCCGGTCGTCGGCGCCGCCGGCAACGGTCACCACCCCTTCGACCGGCGTATGCCGGATCGCGTTGGCCAGCAGGTTACGTAGCACCCGGCCGAGCTCGGTCTGGCTGCCCCGCACCGGGGGGTACGCACCCGGCTCGGCGACCAGGCGAACCCCGCTAGCGCTGGCCACCGGAGCCGCCGAGGCCACCGCATCAGAGACGACGTCGGCCAGATCGATCGGGTCCAGGGTGAGGGCCAGCGCGCCGGCATTGATCCTGGACAACTCGAACAGGTCGTCCACCAGGGCACTCATCCGGTCGGTCTCGATGCGCAGTCGTTGATGGTATGAGTCCACAGTGGACGGATCGGTGACCACGCCGTCGGCAAGCGCTTCGGCCATCGCCCGCAGGCCGGCGAGTGGGGTACGCAGGTCGTGGCTCACCCAGGCGACCAGCTCGCGCCGGCTGGCCTCCAGGGCCCGCTCCCGGGCTCGGGCCTGCGCGGCCCACACGCTCTCGCTACCCAGCCGCCGGCCCAGCCAAAAGGCGTTGCCCAGCGAGACCAGGCCGGCGATGACCACGACCACGAGCAACACCTGCAGGTCGTGCGAGGAGATGAACATCGCCGACGCGGCGGCCAGCACGCCGGCCGCGACAGCCGCGACAGCCGCCAGCACGACCGCGCTGACATTCGCGCTGATCGACCGCCGGCGCAGGGCGTACTGCAGCAGCCACCCGCCGGCGCCCACCGCGAGGGAGCAGCCGAGGGCGATCAGGGCCACGCTGAGCCACGGATTCACGATGCGCTCGTCACGTCGGCCGGATCGAAGCGGTAGCCCACTCCCCACACGGTGACGATGCGGATGGGTGCGGCCGGATCGGCCTCGACCTTCTCCCGCAACCGTCGCACATGGACTGTCACGGTCGACTGGTCGCCGAAGGTCCAGCCCCACACCTGCTCCAGGAGCTCGGCGCGGCTGAACGCCCGACCCGGGTGACGTAACAGGAAGGCGAGCAGATCGAACTCGCGCACCGTCAGCGGGAGCACCTGGTCCTTACGGCGGGCGATCCGGGCGCGGACGTCGACCACAAGGTCGGCGTCAGCGAGCGTTGCTGGCTCATCGGCAGGGGGCTCCGCGGCCGAGGCGCGGCGCAGCACGGACAGCACCCGCAGCGTAAGCTCTCGGGGGGAGAACGGCTTAGTGACGTAGTCGTCGGCGCCGTACTCCAGCCCCAGCACGCGGTCGCCCTCCTCGCCGAGCGCGGTGAGCATCACGATGGGCACCGGCAGTCGCTCGCGCAGCTGACGGCAGACCTCCAGACCCGGCAGCCCGGGCAGCATCAGATCCAGCACCACCAGGTCCGGCGGGTGGGCGAGGGCGCGCTCGAGGGCCACGGCCCCGTCCGCCAGCACTTCAACCTCGAGACCCTCGCGTTCGAGGTACCGGCGTACGACGTCGCTGACCATCGGGTCGTCATCGACAACGAGGACCCGGGTCACATGCATCAGCGTAAGTGTGATCCACAGCGTCCCGCCGGGTACGTACGCGATTCGTAAGGGTGGTGCGCGCCGGACAGTCGCTAGCGTCGCAGGTATGCCCGACGTGGTGCTGCCCTGCCTGGACGAGGCGATCGCGCTGCCGTGGGTGCTGTCCCGGTTGCCGGCCGGATACCGGGCGATCGTGGCGGACAACGGCTCCGTCGACGGGTCCGCCGGCATCGCCGCCGATCTCGGAGCGACCGTTGTCCAGGTGCCCGAGCGCGGATTCGGCGCGGCAGCCCACGCCGGCCTGCTCGCCTGTGCCGACGACATCGTGTGCTTCCTCGACGCGGACGCCACGCTCGACCCCGCCGAATTGCCGCCGGTCGTCGGGCCGGTGAGTGCGGGCGACGCCGATCTGGTCCTGGGCCGGCGGCGAGCGGTGTCCCGGGCCGCGTGGCCGCTGCACGCCCGGCTGGCCAACGCCGTTGTGAGCCGGCAGCTGCGCCGGCGGACCGGGGTCAGGCTGCATGACATCGGCCCGATGCGAGCCGGCCGGCGGACCGATCTGCTTGCTCTGAATCTGGCTGACCGGCGATTCGGCTACTCGTTGGAGATGGTGGCGGCGGCCGCCGACCGAGGCTGGCGAGTGTCCGAAGTGGACGTCTCGTACCACCCCCGCGCGGCCGGCTCCCGGTCCAAGGTCACCGGAACCGTGCTCGGCACGGCCCGGACCGTGCGCGACATGGCTGCGGTGCTGTCCCGATGAGCACCGTGGTGGTGATCGCCAAGTCGCCGGTCGCCGGCCAGGTGAAGACCCGGCTCTGCCCGCCGCTGACCATCCATGGGGCAGCGAGGTTGGCGGCGGCCGCGCTGGACGACACCCTCGATGCGGTCCGCGGCGCCGCGGCGACGCGGCGGGTGCTCGCGCTCGCCGGCGCGCTCAGCTCGTCCCCGCCCGGCTTCGAGGTGCGGCCGCAACGGGGAGACTGCTTTGCTGATCGCCTGGTCGCCGCCTTCGCCGACGCCGGCCCCGGGCCGGTGCTGCTCATCGGGATGGATACCCCGCAGCTGGGCAGCCGGCTGATCGAGGCGGCACTGACGGCACTGCTCGCGACGGACGCCGTCCTCGGGCGAGCAATCGACGGGGGCTGGTGGGCGCTCGGGTTGCAGAACGGCAGCCATGCCGAGGTGCTGCACGGCGTTTCGATGTCCACTCCGGACACTGCCGCGGCGACCTACACGGCCTTGCGCGCGCTCGGCTTGCGGATCAGCGAGCTGCCGAGGCTGCGCGACGTCGACACGTTCCCCGACGCCGTCGCGGTCGCGAGGCTGGCGCCGGCGACCCGGTTCGCGAGCGCGCTCGAGCTGGTGCTGGCCGACGGCGCGGTGCCGGCGTGAGCGCACCGGGTCGGCCGCTGCGGCGGTTGGCCGATCTGGCGACCCGACCGCTCCCGGTGCCGCCGGACGCACTGCGCCGCGGCCCGTTCCGCGAAGGTCGCTTCCCCAGCTCGCTGCACACCCAGCGGCTGGCGGCGCAGCTGGGTCTGTGGCTGGGCATCAGCTTCGGCGTCTGCTTCCTCACCGGCCTGTTCAGTCACTTCCTGCAGCACCAACCGCATTGGGCCACGGCGCTGCCCACCCGGCCGGTGTCGTTCTACCGGATGACGCAGGGCTTGCACGTCGCAACCGGCCTGGCCTCCATCCCGCTGCTCCTCGCGAAGCTGTGGACCGTCTACCCTCGACTGTGGGAGTGGCCGCCGGCGCGCAACCTCGCGCATGCCGTTGAGCGGGGCTCACTGTTCCTGCTGGTCGGTGGCGCGACCTTCCAACTGATCACCGGCCTGATGAACGTCGCCGGCTGGTACGCCTTCAAGTTCTTCTTCACCCCGGCGCACTACTGGACCGCGTACATCACCATCGGCGCCCTGCTGATCCACATCGGAGCGAAGCTGGCGACCGCCCGGGCGGCCCTCTCCCGCGGGGCCGGGAAACGAATGCCCGACCCGCCCCGCGCACCGGGATCCCTCTCGCGTCGGGGCTTCCTGACCACGGTGGGCGCGGCCGCCGGCGTGGTCACGCTGGCCACGGTCGGCGAGACGGTGGGGCCGCTGAGCGGCTGGTCGCCCTTCGCGCCTCGCCGGGCATCGGTCGGGCCGCAGCATCTGCCGGTCAACAAGTCCGCGCACGGGGCGCGCGTTCGCGACGCCGCACTGGATCCGGGCTACCGCCTGCAGGTGGTCGGCCCCGGTGCGCTCTCGCTCTCGCTGGCTGAACTCCAGGCGCTGCCGCAGCACTCGGTGACGCTGCCGATCACCTGCGTCGAGGGGTGGAGCGCGGTCGGGCACTGGAGCGGCGTGCGGCTGCGGGACCTGCTGGACCGGGCCGGCGTCGCACCGGACCGTTGGCTGCGGATGGAGAGCCTCGAGCGCGGCGGCCGGTACCGCACCTCCGAGGTCAGCCCCGGCTACGCCCGAGACCCGCTCACCCTGGTTGCGCTGCGCCTCGGTGGCGCGCCGCTCGCCCTCGACCACGGCTACCCGTGCCGGCTGATCGCGCCGGACCGGCCCGGCGTTCTGCAAACGAAGTGGCTGCACCGGATCGTGGCCCTGTGAGGAGACTTCTCTACCTCGCGGGTGCTGCGTTCGTGGTCTGGGGGGCGTACGGCCTGGCCACCACTACGCGACACCCGCGGCCGCTGCCGTGGCTGGCCTTCTTTCTCGGTGGGGTCGCCGGCCATGACGGCCTGGTCGCGCCGCTGGTGATCGCGATCGGTGTGCTCGTCGCCCGGTTCGCTCCCGACCGGTGGCGGCCGTACCTGGTCAGCGGGCTGATCCTGACCGGCGTGGTCGGGTTGCTGGCGTTCCCGTTCGTCCGGCGGTACGGAGCGCGTAGCGACAACCCGTCCATCCTGCCGCTGGACTACACCCGCGGGCTGATCGTGACGCTGGCCGCCGTGTGGCTGGGGGTGGTGGCGCTGGCGGTGACCCGCGAGTCGATCAGGCGCGCCGGAACCGGAAGGCGAAGGGCCGGCGTACCGGGGCCGCCGGCACCGGCCGCAGGCGGTGGGCCGGATCGAACAGCGCCCGCTGGGCCAGCCGAGCCGTGACCAGTCCGGACAGGGCGGCCGCCGCCAGCAGCATCCACATGACCACTACCTGATAGCGGATCGCCGTCAGCGGCGCTACGCCGGCGAGGATCAGCCCGGTCATCGCACCGGGCAGCGAGATCAGCCCGACCACCTTGGTCCCGTCGATGTTGGGGATCAGGGCGGTGCGCAGCGCCGACCGCAGGTGCGGGGCGAACGCCTGCTCGGCCGGCAGGCCCAGCGCGAGCCGGGCCTCGACCTGCGCGCGGCTGTCCACCGCCTGCTCGCGTACCCGCCGCAGCACGACCGCCGATGCCTGCATGGCGCCCGAGACGACCATCCCGCCCACCGGGACGATCACCCGCGCCTCCGCTGATATCACGCGCAGCACCAGCAGGACGCCGAGAGTGGCGGTCGCGCCGACCGCGACCCCGACCGTCGCACAGCGGGCCGCGGCCGGGACGCCGGCGCCGCGCCGGGCCGCCACCTGGCCGGCGATCAGGACCATCGCCGTCACCCAGCCGAGTGCGCCCAGGATGCCGGCGTGGACGAACAGCAGCCCGAGAACGGCTCCCACCGCGACCAACTGCACCGCCGAGCGCGCGGCGGCGATGAGCAACTCGCGGGTGACGCCGAGGCGCTGCCTGGCCGCGATCGCTGCCGCGACCCCGACGAGTACGACCGATGCGCCCACGCCGATCCAACTCGGCACGGCCACGTGTGCTGGGCTCATCGCTGCCTCCGCAGATAGCTGACGCTGTGCACTTCACCGGCTTCAACAAGGCGGCCGGCCGACAGGACCAACACGTGGTCGGCGAGCCGCTTGGCCTGGCCGGCGTCGTGGCTGACCAGCACCACGGTCAGGCCCTCGCCGGCCAGCTTTCCGATCGTCTGCTCGACGGCGTACGCGCTCTCAGCGTCCAGGCTGGAGGTGGGCTCGTCGAGCAGCAGCACCTCCGGTGACACGGTCAGCGCCCGGGCCAGGCAGACGCGCTGCGCCTCCCCGCCGGAGAGCGTGTCGCTGGCCCGGTCGAGGAAGCCCGCGTCCAGGCCGGTACGGGTCAGCAGCTCGCCGGCCTCGTCGTCGGTCAGAGTCGCCTGGGCAACATGCAATTCGGCGCGCACCGTCTCGGCGAGCAGCGTCGGCCGCTGCGCGACGAGGCCCACTCGCCGGCGCAGGTCCAGCACGTCGAGTGCGTCCAGCGGCCGGCCGTGGAAGTCGATCCGCCCCGAGGTCGGCTCGTCGAAGCGATTGAGCAGTCGCAGCAGGGTGGATTTGCCGGCGCCTGACGGACCCACCAGTGCGGTGCAGTTGCCGGCGTCGATGGTCGCGGTGATATCGACCAGCAGTTCTGCGCCGGCGCGGCGGACACCGACCCCGTTCAGCGCGAAGACGCTGGGGGCGCCAGTCTGCTCGGCCACTACCACCGCCTTCCGTCCGGACACCAGTCTGGCCGCCTACGATGCAGGCTGCGGCGACAAGGTTCTCAGTCGGGCCTGCCGCCGGCCCTCGTAGCTCAGGGGATAGAGCATCGGTTTCCTAAACCGTGTGTCGCCGGTTCGATTCCGGCCGAGGGCACCAGTTCCGGTGTGTTACTCCGGTTGATGCTGGACGTTTTGGCTTCGGTTGATGCGCGACAGTGTTTCGGCTGATGGTTGACATCTACTTCGGCTGATTCTTGACACTCCCTGGGTATGAGGGAGATGAGCGTGG
>JALZAK010000053.1 GCA_030948385.1 Actinomycetota bacterium | reverse complement strand
CCGGTGGGGTGGGCTGTCTCGATGGGCTCGCCGCGCTCGGGGCGGCCGGACCCTTCGCCGCCGTCGCGGCCTTCGCCGGCTTCTCGATCGCCCGCTTGGCGGCCGGCGCCTTCTTGGCCGGCGCCTGCTTAGCGGCCGGCGCCTGCTTAGCGGCCGGCGCCTTCTTGGCCGGCGCCTTCTTAGCCGGGGACTTCTTAGCCGGGGACTTCTTAGCCGGGGACTTCTTAGCCGGGGACTTCTTCGCGGCCGGCGCCTTCCTAGCCGGGGACCTTCTAGCCGGGGACTTCTTCGCGGCCGGCGCCTTCCTAGCCGGCGCCTTCTTAGCCGGCGCCTTCTTAGCCGGCGCCTTCTTAGCCGGCGCCTTCGTAGCCGGCGCCTTCGTAGCCGGCGCCTTCTTGGCCGGGGACTTCTTCGCCACCGCGGCCTTCTTCGCCGGAGACTGCTTGGCCGGGGTCCTCTTTACAGCCGCCTTTGCTGCCCTCACGGTCGCCTTCTTCCGGGCGGCGCCGGCCTTCGTGGCCGCGACCGCCCGCTTGCCTGCCGGCGCTGCCCGTTCCCGGTCGAGCCGGGTGCTGTTCCGCTGTCGCTCGGCCATGGGTGTCCCCTACCTGATGGCGCCCCCGCGAATGCGGGGGCGAGTCGCGTAGCCGCAGAGGATACGGGGTCCTACGAACCGCCACCAACGAGACAGGCCCGGCGGGCCGTTCCAATCCGCCGATGGTCGCGCCGGCCACGTCGCTTCCCGCGCCTTTTTCGCGCGACGCGGGCCCGTCCTCGTCGCTACGATAAGCGGGCACGGGCGCTGACGGGACGAGTAGCGCCGGACGCGAGCCCACAGCGACCCGGGGACGGTGGGAGCCCGGGGACTCGGCCGGCGTGAACATCCCCCTGAGCCGCCGGAAGAACGGGCGCCTGTTGGGCGCCTTACTAGACCCGGCACCGCACCACCAGAGTGGGGCGCCCCCGTGGCGCCCAAGGAGGGTGGTACCGCGGCCGTCCCCGGACGGTCGTCCCTTCACGGCAAAGTCAGCTTCTCAGCCGTCGGAGGGCACGCCGTGTACGAGTCGTTACCCGCCCAGGTCGACCTGCCCGCCATGGAGCGGGAGACGTTGGCCTGGTGGCGAGAGCACACGATCTTCCGGCGCAGCCTGGACCAGACAGAAGACGGCCCGCTCTGGGTGTTCTACGAGGGTCCGCCGACCGCCAACGGCCTGCCCGGAACGCACCACGTCGAAGCCCGGGTGTTCAAGGACCTGTTCCCCCGCTTCAAGACCATGAAGGGCTTCCACGTCCCGCGCCGAGCAGGCTGGGACTGCCACGGCCTGCCGGTCGAGATCGCGGTCGAAAAGGAGCTGGGCTTCGCCGGCAAGGGCGACATCGAGGCCTACGGGGTGGCCGAGTTCAACGCCCGCTGCCGGGAGTCGGTCGAGCGGCATGTGGATGCGTTCGAGGAGATGACCGAGCGGATGGGCTACTGGGTGGACATGTCCCAGGCCTACCGCACCATGGACGCCAGCTATGTGGAGTCGGTCTGGTGGTCGCTCAAGACCATCTGGGACAGGGGCCTGCTCGTCGAGGACCACCGGATCGCGCCGTACTGCCCGCGCTGCGGCACCACCTTGTCCGATCACGAGGTCGCGCAGGGATACCTCACCGTCACCGACCCGTCGGTATACGTCCGGTTCCCGGTGACGTCGGGCCCGCTGGCTGATTTGCAGGCCAGCCTGCTCGTCTGGACGACGACGCCGTGGACGCTGGTGTCCAACACCGCGGTCGCCGTGCACCCGACCGTGGAATACGTCGCAGCCCGGATCGGCGCGGAGGTCCTCGTGCTGGCCGCGCCGCTGCTGGGCCGGGTCGCCGGCGATGCGCCGGCGGAGATCCTCGACCGGTTCCCCGGCGCCGTCCTGGAGCATGTTTCCTACTCCCGGCCGTTCGAGTTGATCGACTTCGCCGGCGAGCAGGCCCACTTTGTCGGTCTGGCGGAGTACGTGACCGTGGAGGACGGCACCGGCCTGGTGCATCAGGCGCCGGCATTCGGGGCCGACGACCTCGCCGTTGCGCGACGCTACGGCCTGCCAGTCGTTAACCCGATCCGGCCCGACGGCCACTTCGACGACGACGTGGCGATGGTGGGCAGCCTGTTCTTCAAAGCGGCCGACCCAATCCTGGTCGACGACCTGCGCAGCCGGGGCCTGCTCTTCCGGTACGAACCGTACGAGCACAGCTACCCGCACTGCTGGCGGTGCGACACCGCGCTGCTGTACTACGCGCTCCCGTCCTGGTACATCAAGACCACCCTGATCAAGGACCAGCTGCTCGCCGAGAACGAGCAAACGCAGTGGCACCCAGCCGGCATCAAGGATGGCCGGTACGGCGACTGGCTGCGCAACAACGTCGACTGGGCACTGTCCCGCGACCGCTACTGGGGGACGCCGTTGCCGATCTGGCGGTGCGCGGACGACCACGTCACCTGCGTGGGATCGCTGGCCGAGTTGGGCGAACTTGCCGGCCGCGACCTGTCCGGTCTCGACCCGCACCGACCGTACGTGGACGAGGTGCTCATCGACTGCCCGGAGTGCGGCCAGCCGGCCAGCCGGACCGCCGCCGTGATCGACGGGTGGTACGACTCAGGCTCCATGCCGTTCGCCCAGTGGGGGGCGCCCTACACCAACAACGCCGAGTTCGAGCGCTCCTACCCCGCCCAGTTCATCGCCGAAGCCATCGACCAGACCAGGGGGTGGTTCTACACGCTGATGGCCATCGGCACGCTGGTGTTCAATCGTTCCTCGTACCAGACCGTCCTGTGCCTGGGACACCTGGTCGCCGACGACGGACGCAAGATGAGCAAGCACCTGGGCAACGTTCTCGAGCCCATGCCGCTCCTGGAACGGCACGGTGCCGACGCGGTGCGGTGGTTCATGCTGGCCAGCGGGTCCCCGTGGGCGTCGCGGCGGATCGGGCATCAGGTGCTCGAGGAAATCGTCCGCAAGGTGCTGCTGACGTACTGGAACACGGTGGCGTTCCAGTCGCTCTACGCCCGGGTCAACGACTGGTCGCCCGAGCGGGGACCCTGGCCGGACCTGCCCGAGCGACCGCTGCTCGACCGGTGGGCGATCTCGGAGCTACACGCCACAGTGTCCGAAGTGGATACGGCACTGGACTCCTTCGACGCCGCGCGGGCCGGCCGGCGCATCAGCCGCTTCATCGACGATCTGTCCAATTGGTACGTTCGCCGCTCACGCCGGCGGTTCTGGGCCGGCGACCCGGCGGCCCTCGCCACCCTGCACGAGTGCATCCAGGTCCTCACGCTGCTGATGGCTCCCTTCACCCCGTTCGTGGCCGAACGGGTCTGGCAGGCGATGGTCCGCCCGACGTGGCCCGACCTGGCCGAGTCGGTGCACCTGGCGGCCTGGCCGCGGGTCGACGGCTCGCTCGTCGACGCCGAGCTGTCTGCACAGATGGGCCTGCTGCGCCGGGTGGTGGAGCTGGGCCGGTCCGCCCGGGCAGCGGCGAGGATCCGCACCCGTCAGCCGCTGGGGGCGGTCGCGGTATTCGGCACCGGGTGGGCCACCCTGCCCGCCGACCTGCGGCTGCTGGCCCGCGAGGAACTCAACGTTGCAGACGAGGCCGCCGTCGGCGACCTCGCGAATGTTCTCGATCAGGTGGCGAAGCCGAACTTCCGCGCACTCGGCAGCAGGTTCGGCCCGCGGACCAAGGCGGTGGCCGCCGCCATCTCCGCCGCCGACCCGGGCCGCCTCGCCGGCGAGCGCCCGAGCGTAATGATCGGGACCGACGAGGTGCTCCTGGACTCCGGTGACTTCACCCTGGCGCAGACGCCGCGCGAAGGATGGGCGGTTGCGGCCGATGCCGGACTGACCGTCGCCCTCGACTTGCGGATGACCCCGGCACTGCGCCGCGCCGGCATGGCCCGCGAGGTGGTCCGGCTGATCCAGGACGCCCGCAAGACCAGCGGGCTGCAGGTGACCGACCGGATCGAGCTGTGGTGGAGCGCGCCGGACGAGGTCGCCGAGGCGATCCGGAACCACGACGAAACCATCGCCGCCGAAGTTCTCGCGGTGGCCGTACACGAAGGCCAGCCGGCGGCCGACATTGCGCCGCACCTTGATCAGGAACTCGGTCTGACGTTCTGGCTGCGGGTGGCCGGCGGCTGACCGGGGGGGCAGTTCAGCCGGGCGGGCCGCCACCGGCCAGCAGGTGGGCATCAGGACGACAACGGGCGCACGGGGTGAATCCGGCCGACCTTGCCTCGCCGACCGGGAACAGCACGATCTCGCTCTCGGCCAGCGAGGGGCAGCCGGCCAGGTGGTAGCGAGGCCGGCCGTCCACGACGAGCACGTTGTCGGTCCGGGCGGCTATCCGCGCTGCGTCGGCCGGACTGACCGATTCTTCCTCCGGCTCCTGATCCGCCGGGGGCTCTGCCGGCGCCTCCGGCGGTGGGCTGGAGTCGCTCCGCCGGCTGGCGGTGCGCCAGGACTGCTCGGCCGGGCCGTCCTGCCCGGGCGCCGTGGCCGGCCGGCGCTGGCGCACTCCGAAGTACAGCGCGACGCCGGACAGGAGGGCGGCACCGATCGCACCGACTTCCAAGGCGATGCTGGCTGTCACGAGCCCGGCCGCGAGCAGCCCCACACCGGCAAGGAACAGCAGCAGTGAAACGACGATCATGCTCAGGTCACCGCCGCGCGGCCGCTCCCGTCATCACCTGCGAGTTTCGGGCCCGGCCAGTGAAGAGCCCGCCGGCACGTCCTGCCGTGCAGCGCCCCCGAACGAGCCGGAAGCCGCGCGACCGGACTCGCTCTCGATGGTGGCGCCGCGGCCGTCGAGGTCACGCAACTGGCTCTCGAGGTAGGCCTTGAGGCGGGTACGGTACTCCCGCTCGAATGCCTTGAGCTCGTCGATGTGCTTCTGCAGCGCCTGGCGCTTGGCGTCCAGGCCACCCATCGCCTCGGAGTGCCGCTGGCGCGCCTCGCGTTCGAGCGCGTCAGCCTTGGACCGCGCCTCCCGGGTCACCTCGTCGGCCTTGGCCCGCGCGTCGAGGAGCAGCTTGTCGGCCTCGCGCCGGGCGTCAGCCACGTGCTCGGTCGCCGTGCGCTGGGCTGTCACCAGTACGGAAAGCGCCTGCTCGCCGTCGTGGGCGGCGCTCGAGGCCTGCGCCGGCGCCGGGGTTGGCACCGCCTCGGGCTGCTGCTGCTGGGCAGCCTGACGCAGCCGCTGCTCGAGCTGCTGGAGCTGGGTCTTGAGCTCTTGGTTCTCCCGGCCCAGCCGTTGCTCGTTCTCAGACGATCCGGTGGCGGCGGGCGGCGCCGGGGCCGCGCCGGCCGGGCTCGCCGGGCGGGCCCGCTGGATGCGCTCGACCTGGCCCTTGAGCTCGTTGTTCTCCTCGATCAGCCGGGCCAGCTCGCGCTCGACCTCGTCGAGGAAGGCGTCAACCTCGTCCTCGTCGTAGCCCCGCTTGCCGATCGGCGGCTTCTTGAACGCGACGTTGTGCACGTCTGCGGGGGTCAGCGGCATCTGCTCTCCTCGGGGTTGGCGGGCTCAGCGGCACACCGCGTATCGATCATGCTGCCAGCCCTCGGACCACGCTGATGAGGATCTGGACGACGATAATGAGCACGAGAAACGATAGATCGAGGGTGATCCCGCCCAGCCGGAGGGGCGGAATTACCCGGCCCAGCGCCTTCAGCGGCGGGTCGGTGACGGAGAAGATCACCTCCAGAACTACGGCCAGCGCCCGGCCGGGACGCCACGACCTGGCAAACATCATGACGTACACGACGACGATCCGCGCGAGCAGCAGAACAAAGAAGATCCACAGGACGTCGTAGAGGACAGCAAAGCCGGTCTTCACCGGTGCCAGTGTGTCAGCTTTGGTTGAAGAAGCCGCCCTCGGCGATCCGGGCCTTGTCCTCCGCGGTGACCTCGACGTTGGCCGGCGAGAGCAGGAAGACCTTGTTGGTCACGCGCTCGATCCGGCCGTGCAGTCCGAAGGACAGGCCGGCGGCGAAATCGACCAGCCGCTTGGCGTCGGAGTCGTCCATCTCAGTGAGGTTCATGATCACCGGCACGCCCTCGCGGAAGTGCTCGCCGATCGTCCGCGCCTCGTTGTACGTGCGCGGGTGCAAGGTGGTGATCCGGTATGCCGCCACCGTGGTGGTGGCCTCGCTCTGCGTCCGAGTCGCCGGGCGGGTGTCCAGCGCCAGGCCGCCACGGGTGGCTGGCATGGCGCGTTCGAACGAGCGCGACCCACGGCCGCTGGCGCGGGTGTGGCTGTCGTCGAACGCGTCGTCGAATTCGTCCATGGAGTCGAGCCGGTCCTCATCGTCTTCGACGAGTCCGAGGTAGATCCCCATCTTGCGCATAGCGCCGGCCATTGGGCGTCCTCCCTCGTCGAGCATGACGTTGCAACTGCGCAGCGACGTTACCTCCTTGTCGGCTCCCGACCGCCGAGCAACGCCGTACCGATCCGCACGTGTGTCGCGCCGTGTCGAATCGCAGCTTCGAAGTCCTCGCTCATGCCGGCGGAAATTGCATCGGCTCTCGGGTGGTCCCGGCGCAGGTCGGCGGCGAGCCGGGCGAGTTGGGCGAACCACTCGTCGGGCGCACCGTGTCGGGGGGCGACGGCCATCAGTCCGGAGAAGCGCAGCTGCGGCGCCGCGGCGCAGGCCGCCGCCAGAGCCGGCAGGTCCGCCGGCGCGGCACCGCCGCGAGCTACCTGGCCGTCCAGGCTGGCTTGCACCAGCACGTCGACGAACCGCGCGGCCCGACCGGCTGCATCGTCGAGCGCGGCAACCAGCTCGGGCCGGTCGAGACTGTGCACGGCATCGGCGTAGGTGGCCACCGACCGGCACTTGTTGCGCTGTAGCCGGCCGACGAAATGCCAGCGCACCCCACCGACCTCGGCCGCCTTGACCCGGGCCTCCTGGTCGCGGTTCTCGCCGAAGTCCCGGACTCCCAGCGCGGCGAGGGTCAGGATGTCCTGGACGGGGAAACCCTTGGTCACCGCGATGATCGTCACCTCCGCGCGCCGGCGGCCGGCTTTCCTACACGCGGTCGCGACTCGGGCCTCGACCGCCGACACGCGCGCCGCGACCTCGCCGGCACGATCGGCCTGCTCACGGCGCACGACTCACTCCACCCAGGCCACGCCGGCGAACCGACCGGTGACCCCGTCGCGGCGGTAGCTGTAGAACCGCGGGTCCTCGGCCGTGCATGCCGGGTCGACCACAACGGCACTCACCCCGGCGGCGGCCAGCGCCCGGGCCAGTCCGGCCCGCAGGTCCAGGCCGGGCGTGCCCTGCCGGGTAGTGGTCGCGCTGCCGGGCAGCGCCTCGGCCACCTCGGCCTGCAAATCCGCCGGCACCTCATAGCACGCGCCGCAGATCGCCGGACCCAGCAACACGTCGATCCGGCCGGGATCGGCGCCCAGATCCACCATGGTCTGCAGCGTCGCGGTGGCAATGCCGGCGGCCGCGCCACGCCGGCCGGCGTGCGCGACCGCGACCACCCCGGAACTGCGATCGGCCATCAGCACCGGTACGCAGTCGGCCGCCAGCGCGACCAGGGCCAGGCCGGGCCGGCTGGTGACCAGCCCGTCACCGAGCGGCGGAGTGGCCGGCGCAGCCTGCACGACATGCACTGCCGCACCATGGACCTGCCGCATGAACACCAGCCGGTCGGGAGTCAGCCCGATCGCGCCGGCGAGTTGGGCCCGGTTGGCCTGCACGGCGACCGGGTCGTCCCCGCAGCTGCGGCCGAGGTTGAAGCCGTCATAGGGCGGCCGGCTGGCGCCGCCGGCACGCGTGGTGACGAGCCGCCGGACCCGCGCCATCCCGCGCTACTGCTTCCGCCTTGTTACTTGAGGAAGTCCGGGACGTCGAGGTCGTCCTCGAACACCACCGTGCGCTTGGGGCGCTCCGCGAGCTTGCTCGGCGCGGCTGATGCCCGCGCCAGGTCCAGCGACTCGGGCCGCCGTCCAGTGGACATCAACGGGGCGGACGGCGCAGGAATCGTCGGCTGCGCCCGGCGCGGCTCGGCCTTCCGGTACGCCGGCGCACCACCGTCGAAGCCGGCGGCGATAACGGTGACCCGAACCTCGTCGCCGAGCGCGTCGTCGATGACCGCACCGAAGATGATGTTGGCGTCCGGGTGGGCAGCGTCGGCGACCAGTGACGCTGCCTCGTTGATCTCGAACAGGCCGAGGTCCGAGCCCCCCGAGATCGACAGCAGGACACCGTGCGCGCCCTCCATCGAGGCCTCCAGCAACGGGCTCGCGATGGCCATCTCGGCCGCAGACACCGCACGGTCGTCGCCGCGGGCGCTGCCGATGCCCATCAATGCCGAACCCGCGCCGGACATCACAGACTTGACGTCGGCGAAGTCGAGGTTGATCAGGCCGGGGGTGGTGATCAGATCGGTGATGCCCTGCACACCGGACAGCAGCACCTGATCGGCGGTCTTGAAGGCATCCATGACGCTGACGTTGTGATTGCCGATCTGCAGCAACCGGTCGTTGGGAATGACGATGAGCGTGTCGCACTGGTTGCGCAGATCCTCGATGCCGATCTCGGCCTGGGTAGCCCGGCGCCGGCCCTCGAAGGAGAACGGCCGGGTGACGACACCGATCGTGAGGGCGCCGAGCTTGCGGGCCGCGCTGGCGACGATGGGGGCGCCGCCGGTGCCGGTGCCGCCACCCTCGCCCGCGGTGACGAAGACCATGTCCGCGCCCTTGAGCGCCTCCTTGATCTCGTCCCGGGACTCGGCCGCGGCGCCCTGCCCGACGTCGGGGTTGGCGCCTGCGCCCAGCCCCTTGGTCAGCTCGTGCCCGATATTCAGCTTGATGTCGGCGTCACACATCGCCAGCGCCTGGGCGTCCGTGTTGGACGCGATGAACTCGACGCCGCGAAGGCCGGCATCGACCATTCGATTGACGGCGTTGGTGCCGCCACCCCCGACGCCTACGACTTTGATTACTGCGAGATAACTGCCGCTTTCCATTTAGTGACCATCCGACCCTTGAGTTAGCGTTGAGCGTTTGTCGCTCAACCGCTCTTAGCGGGAGTTTCGCACGTTATGGCCTGAACTTGCTTGAAGTCAACGCGCGGGCGCGCTCGCAACGTTCGTTGCAGATCGCCGAACTCTCGATCCTCGTGTGAGCGTTGCCCTCCGAGAGGACTAAAGCTGAGGTCGAGGTTTACCCTCCCGTGGGACTGGTCGGCGTGACCGGCGCACTGGTCGTCGGCGCCGTCGCGCTGGTCGTGCTCGCGGACCCGGTCGTGCTCGCGGACCCGGTCGTGGCCGCGGACCCAGTCGTGGCCGCGGACC
>JALZAK010000052.1 GCA_030948385.1 Actinomycetota bacterium | reverse complement strand
GGCCTTGGCCGCGGCGATGGCGCGAGCTATCGCGGCCTGCCGGGCGGCAATGAGCAGGCCGGCTCGCGCCTGTGCCTGCACGAGCTCGTGCTGCAGGGCGGCCTTGCGGGTCGACACCCGTTGCACGGCCGCCTGGCTGTCGGCGCGCGCCTGCTGGGCTGCCTTCTTCGCCGTTTCTGCGGCCAGGCGTGCGGCCGACTGGCGCAGCAGGGCAGCCCGGGCCATCGACAGGGCGTTGGTCTGACGGCTCCGGGCCAGGTCGAGCTGCTTGAGGGTGTCCGCCTGTCCCTGCGCGACGACGGCCAGTACGCCGGCATCGTGGAGCACATCCGCCGGCTTGTCGGCGGTCACCATCGCGGCCAGCGGCCCGAGCGTGCCGCCGTTGCGGTAGTTGTCGGCGGCCAGGGCATCCATCCGGTCCATCATCTTGGCGACGTCGGCACGGGCCCGGGCCGCCTTGGCGCCGGCTGCCGCAGCATCGCGCGCGGCCAGTTGCTCGTCGACCCGCGCCTTGTTGTAGCGCTCCGCGGCGATCTCCGCCCGGGTGACGGCGGCCTGCATCTCGGCATCGGCCTGGACAAGTTCGGCGGTGATCCGACCCACCTCGGCCGCCTTGTCATGAACGGCCTGCTTGCTCTGTGCGATCTGTGCGTCGGTGGGGTTGCTCGGGTCTGCCCCGGCGGGAGCCGCGACGAGTGCGGAGATCGCCAGCGAGGCCATGACAGCGGCGATAAAGCGCTGTCCCACCCCGGTCAAACGCACCCGCACCTCCGTGCCACTGGCGAAAACCGCCGTAACACGAGACTACAGCTGTATCAGTTCAAACATGTTGGACTCGGAATTGTTCGCAATGTCACGGCGTGTCGTGACGGCGCGCCGGACGCCGGTGTGCATCGCGCCAGGGCGCGGGGGCTAGTTGACGTGCCGTTCCCGACCGGCCCAGTACGGCTCCCGCAGCTTGAACTTCTGCACCTTGCCGGTGGCTGTGCGGGGGATCGACTCGACGAACTCCACCGACGTCGGGGCTTTGAAGCCGGCCAGCCGCTCCTTGCAGTGCGCGATGATCGCGGCCTCGTCCAGGGTGGCGTCCGCTGCGGGCACCACGAGAGCTTTCACCGTCTCCCCCCACCGCTCGTCCGGCACGCCGATGACCGCCACCTCGGACACCGCAGGGTGCTGGTAGATCACGTCCTCGACCTCGATGGACGAGACGTTCTCGCCACCGGAGATGATCACGTCCTTCTTACGGTCGCGAATGCTGAGGTAACCGTCGGCGTCGATCTCGCCGCCGTCGCCGGTGTGGAACCAGCCGCCGGCCAGGGCCCCCTCCGTGGCCTCGGGGTTGTTCCAGTAGCCCGCCAGGACCACATTCGACCGGGCCAGCACCTCGCCGGACTCGTCCACTCCAAGCCGCACGCCCACTGCCGGCGCGCCGGCCCGGGACAGGCGGACCGCGCGCTCGTCGGCCGGCAGGTCGTCGTCCTCGGCTCGCCGGCGGTTGATGGTCAGCAGGGGTGAGGTCTCGGTCAGCCCGTAGATCTGGATGAACTCCCAGCCCAGCTCCGCTTCGACCCGCTCTATCGTGCGGGTCGGCGGTGGGGCGCCGGCACAGATGATCCGGACCCGACCCCGCCCGGGGATCTCGCCGGGCCAGTCCTCGGCCGCATCGAGCACGGCGCTGACCACCGCCGGCGCGGCGCACATGAAAGTCACCGCGTGCTCGGCGACGCGACGCAGTATCTCGGCACCGTCGACCTTGCGCAGCACCACCTGGGGCACCCCCAGCCCGGCCACGGTCCACGGCATTCCCCAGCCGTTGGCGTGGAACATCGGCAGCGTGTGCAGGTACACGTCGCGGTCGCTGACCCCGGCGTGCAGGCCGAAGGTCAGCGCGTTGACCCACACGTTGCGGTGGGTCAGCTGGACCCCCTTGGGCCGCGCCGTGGTGCCGCTGGTGTAGTTGATCGTCGCGGTGGCGCCCTCGTCCGGGTCGCGCCAGGCCCGCGGCTCACGTCCCGGACGCAGCAGCGCGTCGTCGGATTCCTTCCCGAGTACGAACCGGTGCGCCGCGCTGACCTGCGCCAGCGACTCGTCCACCTCGGCATCGACGAGCAGCACCGAGGCGCCGGAGTGATCGACGATGTACCGCACCTCGTCGGGACGGAGCCGGAAGTTCACCGGCACCAGGATCCGGCCGAATGCCGGAACCGCGTAGAGCAACTCGAGCAACCGCGCCGCGTTGTGACTGACCACGGCCACCCGCTCTCCCGGCTCGATACCCAGGTCGTCCAGCCCGGCTGCCAGGGCGCCGGCCCGTTCGGCGACCTCGGCGTAGGAGAGCCGGCCCAGTGACTTCGCCGGCTGGTCGGGCTCGTCGATCACTGCCGTCCGCCCCGCATAGACCGTCGCGGCACGGTCGAGGAAGTCGCTGGTCAGGAGCGGCACGTTCATGGCGGCCTCCGGACACTCACCGAGCGAGACGACCCAGACGTTAGACGGGAATGTCAACGGCGGCACGCCGCGCCGGCGGATCCGCAGCCGGATCGCCACCGGGACGGTGGCGGTGCACCCACCAGCGTTCGGCCGGCCCCACCAAGGCGAACACCACCAGGCTCAGCGCCCATCCGACCAGGATGTCGATCAAGTAGTGCTCGGAGAAATAGATCAGCGTCCAGGCCATGGCTAGCGGATACAGCAGTAGGAGCAGGGTCCACAGCTTGCGGATACGCAAGATGAAGAACAGCGCGATGAACAGCGCGAAGGCGGCGTGCAGCGACGGCATGGCGGCCACCGGGTTGGCCACGCCCTGACCCTTGGTGATCAGCCGGCCGGCCGAGTGCAAGCCGATGGCTCCCCAGCCGCGATCGGTGATGCGGGGCGCCGGCGGCAGCAGACCACGTTGCGCCGCCCACCACGGCGGGGCCATCGGATACAGGACGTAGATGGCCAGGCCGATCGCGTCCAGAGTGATGAACCGCCACATGAATGCGGCCCAGCCTCTTCCGCGCAGCCAGAGCACGGCCGCGACCGTCATCGCCGTGACGAAGTGCGAGAAGTACACGAACGCGCCCACGACGTCGTACCAGTGGACGTGCCCCGGGGTGTAGAGATGCTGCTGCAGCCAGACGGTGGGGATCTGACCGCCGGTGAACCACCCGGTGAGCCATTCGTCGGCGTGGATGGGCTCGGTCACATGCACCGGCACGCCGAGGTTATCGGCCGCCCCGCGGCTGAAGTTGTACGCGACGATCACGATCACCAGCGGGATCCAGTCCCGGGCGAAGCGCAGGTGGTCCCGCCACGGCGCAGCCGCGTTCCACGCGGCGATGCCGACCCAGAGGAACAGGAAGATCAACACCGGGTCGGTGGGCAGCCCGAGGGTCACCCAGTACGCCACGAAGACGGCCAGGTACAGCGTTACCGCGCCGATCCTGATCCGGCGGCGGTGGGTGGCTCGGGCCGGGTCAGCGGCGGTCGCCGGCTCTGGGGGTTCGGTCCGCGTGGCCACAACGGAAAAGTCTACGGGCCGGGCAGCGCCCAACCGCGTCCTCAGCGAGGCGACCGGGCACGTTCGAGCAGGGCCGGTATGACCAGGCCGATCGGGTCTCGGAGGATCGCGTCGGCCAGGCCGTCGTACGGCGTCGGCTGGGCATTGACGATGACGACCCGTGCGCCGGCCCGGTGCGCGAGGCCGGTGAGGCCGGCCGCCGGCTGCACCGACAGTGAACTGCCGACGACTAGGAATACCTCTGCCTGCTCGGCGGCCGCCGTGGCAGCGGCGAGCACCTCGGGGACGAGCGACTGGCCGAAGGAGATCGTGGCGGACTTCAGCACCCCCCCGCAGCGCCGGCAGGGCGGGTCATCCTCGCCGGCGTCGACGCGGCCCAGCACCTCCGGCATCGGCGTCCGGTCACCGCAGGACAGGCACTGCACGGCGTGCAGCGTGCCGTGCAGCTCGAGAACGGTCTCCGGAGAACTCCCCGCTCGCTGGTGCAGCCCATCGATGTTCTGCGTGACGATGGCATGCAGCGCTCCGGTGCCCTCGAACTCGGCCAGGGCGACGTGAGCCGCGTTGGGCACCGCAGCCCAGGCCGGGTGGTGCCGGCGGGCGCGCCAGGCCTGCCGGCGTACTTCGGGATCGCTAAGGTAGTTCTGCAGTGTGAACATCCGCTGCGCGGCAGGATCTCTGGTCCACACCCCTTGCGGCCCACGGAAGTCCGGGATGCCGCTGTCGGTGGAGACTCCCGCTCCGGTCAGGACCGTGACGACGTGGGCCTCGGCCAGCCAGCCGGCGACCTGCTCGGGACCCATGGCCCGACGCTAGGTTGACCCGGACCCGGCCGCCACCCCGCGACCTTCCGCGCACCGCCAGTTTCGAGGAGGCCTGAACGTTGGTCGCCGCTCTGTTGCTTCGCCATGCTGGTGCGCCCATGGAGCTGGCGGATGTGCAGCTGCGGGCGCTGGGTCCGCTCGATGTGCGGGTACGGCTGGCGGCGGCAGGCGTCTGCCACTCCGACCTCTCACTCGCCCGGGGTTCCCTGCGCCAGCGGATGCCGGCGGTGTTGGGACACGAAGGCGCCGGCACCGTCGTCGCCGCCGGTCCGGCGGTGACGACGGTGCGGCCCGGTGACCGGGTCGTGCTGCTGTGGGCGCCGCCGTGCCGGGAATGCTGGTACTGCCGCGCCGGCGAGCCATGGCTGTGCGAGCGGGCGATGGACGCGGCGGACGAGCCGTACGCAGTTGCCGATGGCCGACCGGTGTACCCCGGTCTGGGTACTGCCGCTTTCGGCGAGCACACGGTCGTGCCGGCGCGCGCGCTGGTCGCCTTGCCCGCCGACATCGCGCTGGACACCGCGGCCCTACTGGGCTGCGCGATGCTGACCGGGGTAGGTGCCGTCACGAACACGGCCGGGGTCCGGGCCGGCGATTCCCTGCTGGTGATGGGACTGGGCGGCGTCGGGATGGCCGCGGTTCAGGGCGCTCGGATCGCCGGCGCGTCACCCGTAGTGGCCGTGGACCCGGAGCCGGCCAAGCGCGCCCTGGCGGCCCGGCTGGGTGCCGACGCCACGTTCGCACCCGACGAGGGCCTACCGGCGGCGGTCCGCGAACTCACCGGCGGCCGCGGCGTGGATGTCGCCATCGAGTGCGTAGGAAGCGCCGCGACGATCCGCTCGGCCTGGTCGCTGACCCGGCGCGGCGGGCACACGGTCATCGTCGGCATCGGCGGCAAGGACGAGAAGGTCGTGTGGAACGCGCTCGAGTTGTTCCACTTCGGTCGGACCATCTCCGGGTGCGTGTTCGGGTCGACGGACCCGGCCCGCGACCTGCCGTTGCTCATCGAGCACCTGCGCTCGGGCGCGCTAGATGTGGACGCCCTGGTCACTCGACGGATCGGCCTGGGCGAGGTGGAGTCGGCCCTGGCGGACATGACCGCCGGCCGGGGCGTACGGGCGCTCGTGGTGCACTGACCCGATGACGACCAGCACCGGCCACGGCTACCCCATCGATGCGGTCCGGGAGCAGTTCCCGGCGCTGACCGGCGGGACCGCGTACTTCGATGGCCCTGGTGGCAGCCAGGTGCCCCGGCCGGTCGCAGCGACCGTGGCCGCCGCGATGACCGGCGGGCTGTCCAATCGAGGGCGGGTCACCGCGTCGGAGCGTGCGGCGGATGACATCGTGGTCGCCGCCCGAGAGGCCATCGGGGACCTGCTCGGTGCTGATCCACGCGGCGTGGTGTTCGGCCGGAGCATGACGGCGTTGACCTACGAGATGTCGCGGGCGCTGGCCCGGGGGTGGCAGGCCGGTGACGAGATCGTGGTGACCAGCCTCGACCACGACGCGAACATCCGTCCCTGGCTGGCAGCAGCCGCGAGCGCGGGCGCCACGGTGCGCTGGGCGGAGTTCGACCCGCAGACCGGCGAGCTACCCGTCCGAGCGGTGACCGACCAGCTGTCCGCGCGGAGCCGGCTGGTCGCTGTGACCGGCGCGTCCAACCTGCTCGGCACCCGACCCGACCTGGCGCCGATCATCGCCGCCGCGCACGGCGTGGACGCACTTGTCTACGTCGACGGTGTTCACCTCACCCCGCACACGCCTGTCGACGCCAGCGCGTGGGGAGCGGACTTCTACGCCGTCTCCCCGTACAAGTTCCTTGGCCCGCACCTCGGCGTGGTCGCCGCGCGGCCGGAGCTGCTCGAGTCCCTCCGGCCGGACAAGCTGCTACCGGCCACCGAGGTTGTGCCGGAACGCTTCGAGCTCGGCACACTGCCGTACGAAATGCTGGCCGGCGTCCGGGCGGCCGTGGACTTCCTGGCCAACCTGGTGCCCGGCGAGGGTACCCGCCGGGCTCGGCTGCTGGCATCGATGACAACGTTGGAGGCCTACGAGACGAAGCTGGCGGCCCGGCTCGAAGCCGGACTCGGTGCCGTGCCGGGCCTGCGGCTGCATGCCCATCCCAGTTCCCGGACACCGACCCTGCTGTTCTCCCTCGGCGGCCGGCCCGCGACCGACCTGGCCCGCCAGCTGGCCGGGCGGGGCATCAACGCGCCGGCCGGCTCCTTCTACGCGCTCGAGGCATCGCGGCGGCTGGGGCTCGGCGACGGCGGCGCCGTCCGGGCCGGCGTGGCGCCGTACACCAGCGAGGAAGACGTGGACCGGCTGATTGCGGCGGTGCGCCAGATGGGCGAAGGCGCCGGCTAGCCGGCGTGCCGAGACAGCGCTTTGGCCGGCGCCGGGTCGATGCGGCGCTCCACGTAGATGGCGTGCCATAACATGAACACCAGCACCGTCCAGATCTTGCGACTGCGGTCGACGTCACCCTCGCGGTGCTCGCTCAACATTCGACGTACGTAGGCCTTGTCGATGAGCTCCTCGGTCGCACTCTCGTCCACAATGGACTGGGCCCACTCGTACATGACGTCCTTAAGCCACAAGCGGATCGGCACGGGAAAGCCGAGCTTGCGTCGCTCCACGACGTGCGGTGGGACCAGATCTGCCAACGCGCGGCGGAGGGCGAGTTTGGTGGCCTGCTTGGTGATCCGCTGATCGAGCGGGACCGTCGAGGCCACCTCGAACACGCCGGTATCGAGGAAGGGCACCCGCAACTCGAGCGAGTGGGCCATCGACATCCGGTCGGCCTTGACCAGGATGTCCCCACGCAGCCAGGTGAACAGATCGACGTACTGCATCTTGGTCACGTCGTCGTAGTCGCTGGCCTCGTCGTAGAAGCGCCGGGCGATGTCGAGATAGGACACCTGCGGGTCGTAGTGCCGCAGCAGGGCGCGCTTCTCATCCTCGGTGAACATCCGCGCGTTGCCGTAGTAGCGCTCGCGAATGGGAGTGGCAGCGCGCTGGAGGAAGCTCTTGCCACGCACGCCTTCGGGCATGACCCGCGACACGGCCACCATGCCCTTGCGCACTCCTGAGGGCAGCCCGCTGACGTGGCGCAAGGACAACGGCTCGCGGTAGATGTTGTAGCCGCCGAAGAACTCGTCGGCCCCTTCTCCGGACAGCACGACCGTGACGTGCTTGGCCGCCTCCTCGGCGACGAAGTACAGCGGGACGAGGGCCGGGTCGGCCACCGGGTCGTCCAGATGCCACACGATCGCCGGTAGCGCGTCCATCATCTGTCGGGCATCGACCACGGTCGGGATGGTGGTCACACCCAGCCAGCGGGCCGACTGCTGGGCGATGTCGATCTCGGAGTAGCCCGCCACGTCGTAGCCGACCGTGAAGGTGAGAATGTCGGGCTTGTGCTGACGGGCCAGGGCGACGATGCCGGTGGAATCGATGCCGCTGGACAGGAACGCGCCAACGGGGACGTCGCTGCGCAGATGGATGCGCACGGATTCCTCGAGCGCCTCGCGGATCGCCGAGTAGAGCTTCTCCGGCACGTCGGCTGGAGTGGGGTTGAAGGTGGGCCGGAAGTAACGCGAGTAGGTGAGCTGGCCGCCGGGTGTCCACGACACCGACATGCCACTTTCGACCTTGCGGATGCGTTCGTGCAGAGTGGCCGGCTCCGGGACGTACTGCAGGGTCAGGTAATGCTGCAGGGCCTCGGTGTCCAGGCCACTGCTTCCGCTGTCCAGGAAGGGCATGAGTGACTTCTTCTCGCTGGCGAAGTAGACGCCTTCCGTCGTCTCCAGAACGTGCAACGGCTTGATGCCGAACGGGTCGCGGGCGCCGAAGAGCCGGCGTTCCTGCCGGTCCCAGACGATGTAGGCGAACATCCCGCGCAGCCGGCTGATCGACTCCGGCCCCCAGTGGTGGTAGGCCGCCAGGATGACTTCGGTATCGCCGTCGGTGGCGAACTCCGCACCCTCGGCGAGGAGTTCCTCGCGCAGTTCCAGGTAGTTGTAGATCTCGCCGTTGAATGTGATGACGTAGCGGCCGTCGGCGTACTCCAGCGGCTGGTGGCTCTTGCTGACGTCGATGATCGACAGCCGCTTGAAGCCGAAGACGACATCCTCGCCGGCAACGGTGACGCCGGTCTCGTCCGGCCCGCGGTGATGCACGCTCTCCAGAGCGGCGGCTACGCCGTCGCGACGCTCCTCTGCATCGCGGCCGCAGCTGACGAAGGTGAGCAGCCCGCACATGGGCCCATCTTGGCAGACGCACCCATCCGGAGCAGCTACCCGAGCCGCTCCAACAGTTCCAGCCGATTGCCGAACGGATCGGCGGTGTGGAAGCGGCGCATTCCCGGGAAGTTCCCGTCCCAGGTCACCGGACACCCGGCGTGCTGCAGGCAGACCGCCCGCTCGTCGAGATCGGTGACCAGCAGGCCCGGATGCGCCTTGCGGACCGGCCGGAAATCATCCTCGACACCCAAATGCAGTTCCATCCCCGAGCCGCGGAACCACGCGCCACCCCGAGCGGCGAGAGCGGCTGGTTTCGCGATCTCGGCCAGCCCGAGGACGCGGCCGTAGAATTCGCGCGCCGCGGGTTCGCCGCCGGCCGGCATGGCCAGTTGGACGTGGTGGATCACGGGCTACAGCCTAACTCAGCTTGACCTCGAAACCAAGACGGACGTACTGTATGGATTCCCCGAGCGTGGAGGAGTTCCCGTGACGAGTGCGCCGGTCCGACCGAACAGCTTCGGGTCCAGGGACACGCTGCGGGTCGGTCAGGAGAGCTTCGAGATCCAGCGACTGGCGGCGGTCCCGGGGGCCGGCATGCTGCCGTACTCCCTGAAGATCCTGCTGGAGAACCTGCTGCGCACGGAGGACGGCACGAACACTACTGCGGAGCACATCCGGGCACTGGCGGCCTGGAACCCCGAGGCAGAGCCGGACACCGAGATCCAGTTCACTCCCGGCCGGGTGATCATGCAGGACTTCACCGGCGTTCCCTGTGTGGTCGACCTGGCGACGATGCGCGAGGCCATGACCGAGCTCGGCGGCGACCCGGGCCGGATCAATCCGCTGTCGCCGGCGGAACTGATCATCGATCATTCGGTGATCGCCGACGTGTTCGGCGGCCCGGATTCCTTCGCCCGTAACGTCGATCTCGAATACGTCCGCAACCGCGAGCGCTACCAGTTCCTCCGGTGGGGCCAGGGTGCCTTCCAGCAGTTCAAGGTGGTGCCGCCCGGCACCGGCATCGTGCACCAGGTCAATCTCGAGCACCTGGCCCGGGTGGTCATGGTGCGCGACGGGCGCGCCTACCCGGATACCTGCGTCGGCACCGACTCCCACACGACGATGGTCAACGGGCTCGGCGTGCTGGCCTGGGGCGTCGGCGGCATCGAGGCCGAGGCCGCCATGCTGGGCCAGCCGGTGTCGATGCTGATCCCGAAGGTGGTCGGGTTCAAGCTGGCCGGACAGCTGCCCGAGGGTGCCACCGCCACCGACCTGGTGTTGACGATCACCGAGATGCTGCGGCGGCACGGCGTGGTGGGCAAGTTCGTGGAGTTCTACGGCCCGGGTGTGTCGGCGGTCCCGCTGGCCAACCGGGCGACGATCGGAAACATGAGCCCGGAGTACGGCTCCACCTGCGCCATCTTCCCGATCGACTCCGAAACGGTCCGCTACCTGCGGATGACCGGCCGGCCGGCCGAGCAGGTCGCTCTGGTAGAGGCCTACGCCAAGGAGCAGGGACTCTGGCACGACCCCGCCGAGCAGGCGACCTACTCCGAGACCCTCGAGCTCGACCTGGGCACGGTGGTGCCCTCGATCGCCGGACCGAAGCGACCGCAGGATCGGGTCTCCCTGACCGACGCCAAGCAGGGATTCCGCGGTGCGCTCACGGACTACGTACGCGGTGCGGAGAAGACCGCGTCGTCCACAGTGGACGCGGGATCGCGAGGGTCGTTCCCGGCGAGCGACCCGCCGGCGATCGGCACGGCCGGCGATGGCGACGGCGCACCTCGACAGATGACGGAGAGTGCCGCGCAGGGGCGGCCCTCTGCACCGACGCAGTTGACGCTGGACGACGGAAGCGCCGCGACCATCGACCACGGCGCGGTGGTCATCGCCGCCATCACGTCGTGCACCAACACGTCCAACCCGACCGTGATGATCGGAGCCGCGCTGCTGGCCAAGAAGGCGGTCGAGAAGGGTCTGTCCAGCAAGCCGTGGGTCAAGACGACCCTCGCGCCCGGCTCCAAGGTCGTCATGGACTACTACGAGCGAGCGGGGCTGGTGCCCTACCTGGACAAGCTCGGCTTCAACCTTGTGGGATACGGCTGCACGACCTGCATCGGCAACAGCGGGCCACTCCTCGAGCCGGTATCGCGTGCCGTCAACGAGGCGGACCTGGCCGCCGTCTCGGTGCTCTCCGGCAATCGCAACTTCGAAGGCCGAATCAACCCCGACGTGAAGATGAACTACCTGGCCTCGCCGCCACTGGTCGTGGCCTATGCCCTGGCCGGGACGATGGACCTCGACCTCACGACCGAGCCGCTCGGCGTCGACCACGATGGCGTGGGCGTGTACCTCCGCGACATCTGGCCGACATCGGAGGAGATCGAGACGGTCATCGACGCCGCGATCGAGTCCGAGATGTTCTCCCGCGACTACGCGGACGTCTTCGCGGGCGACGAGCGATGGAAGTCGCTCCCGACGCCCACGGGCGACACCTTCGACTGGGACCCGGACTCCACCTATGTCCGCCGGCCACCATATTTCGACGGCATGCCGGCCGAGCCCGCGCCGGTGACCGACATCGCCGGCGCCCGGGTGCTGCTCAAGCTCGGCGACTCGGTGACCACCGATCACATCTCGCCGGCCGGCTCGATCCGGCAGGACTCCCCCGCCGGCCGGTACCTGCAGGAGCAGGGCGTCGCCAAACCCGATTTCAATTCGTACGGCTCCCGCCGCGGCAACCACGAGGTGATGATCCGCGGCACGTTCGGCAATATCAGACTCCGTAACCAGCTCGCGCCGGGCACTGAGGGCGGCTTCACGATCAAGCTGCCCGAGGGCTCGCCGACGACGATCTACGACGCCGCGCAGGAGTACATGGCGGAGGGAACGCCCCTGCTGGTGCTCGGCGGCAAGGAGTACGGGTCAGGCTCATCGCGCGACTGGGCGGCCAAGGGCACCTCGCTGCTCGGCGTCCGCGCCGTGCTGGTCGAGTCGTTCGAGCGGATCCACCGGTCCAACCTGATCGGGATGGGCGTGCTGCCGCTGCAGTTCATGCCGGGCGACTCCGCCGCGAAGCTGGGCCTGACCGGGCATGAGGTATTCGACGTGCTCGGGATCGAGGTGATGAACTCGGGCGAGACCCCGCGTGAGGTGACGGTGCTGGCGGACGGGCACGAGTTCCGCGCGCAGGTGCGGATCGACACGCCCGGGGAGGCCGAGTACTTCCGGCACGGCGGGATCATGCAGTACGTGCTGCGCTCGCTCGTGGCGCGAGGCTGAGACCCTGGCGGGCAAGCGGGGACCTGGCGGCGCACTGCTGGTCGCCGGGATACTCGGGCTCGCCCTGAACCTGCGGGCGGCGATTACCAGCCTGCCGCCCGTGTTCCCTGAGCTCGCTCATACGCTGCACATCTCGGTGCGGACGGAAGCGGTCCTCGCGGCCGTCCCGGTCCTCTGCTTCGGCGTGGTCTCCGGCATCGCGGCGCCGCTGTCCCGCAGGCTCGGCGAGGAGCGGGTGCTGGGGTCGGCGG
>JALZAK010000030.1 GCA_030948385.1 Actinomycetota bacterium | reverse complement strand
GGGCAACTCGTCGCGCACACGTCCGGCGCGCACGGCCTGGCCGCCCTCGGCCCGGCCACCCGCGCCGGCGCCCTGCCGCTCGCCGTGCATCCGGTGCTGCCGTTCACCGGCCGTGGCGACGACGACCTGGCCCGGCTGGCCGGCGCGAGCTTCGGGGTCACCGCACCGGAGCCACTGCGGCTGGTCGCCGAGGCACTGGTGGTCGAAATGGGTGGCGAGCCGGTCTGGGTTCCCGACGAACTGCGACCGCTGTGGCACGCCGCCCTCACCATCGGGGCCAATCACCTCACCACGCTGGTGAACGAATCCGCCGACCTGCTCCGCGTCGCCGGCGTGGAGTCGCCCGGGCGGGTGCTCGGCCCGCTGCTGGGCGCGGCGCTCGACGGTGCCCTTCGCTACGGCGATCAGGCGCTGACCGGCCCGGTGGCGCGGGGCGATGCCGGGACGGTGGCCAAGCACCTGGCCGCACTGGCGGCAGCTGCGCCTGATGCGGTGGCCGGTTACATCGCGCTGGCCCGACTGACGGCCGACCGCGCGCTCGCCTCCGGTCGGCTGCGACCCGAACAGGCGGCGGCGCTGCTCGACGTGCTGGCGGCACCGCGGACGCCGGCATGACGGCCGTATCGCCGGCCGGCGTGACCCGCACCGGCCTCGCGGTGGCACTGACCCGCGCCGAGCTTGCCGCGGCCCAACTCGCCAGGGCCGGCGTCGGGGGTTCCGGTGGTGTCGGCCTCGTGATGACGATGGGCGCCCTGCACGAGGGCCACACCAGCCTGATTCGCACCGCGCAGGCCAACCACTCGACAGTCGTGGTGACGGTGTTCGTCAACCCGCTGCAGTTCGCTCCGAGCGAGGACTTCGCCAGTTACCCACGACACCTGGGGGCCGATCTGGAACTGGCGTCCGCGGCGGGTGCCGACATCGTCTTCGCCCCGCCGGCCGCAGAGGTCTACCGCGGGCCTCCCGATGTCACGGTGCACCCTGGCCCGCTCGGCGACGACCTGGAGGGAGTCGTGCGGCCGGGCCACTTCGCCGGCGTACTCACCGTGGTCCACAAGTTCCTGCACATCGTGTCGGACGTGGAGCGGGCTTATTTCGGTGAGAAGGACTACCAGCAACTGTTGCTGATCCGCCGGATGGCCCACGATCTCGACCTCCGGCCGGAAATCGCCGGCGTGCCGACGGTGCGCGAGCCCGGCGGGCTGGCCAGGTCCAGTCGCAACCGCTTGCTGGCGCCGGCCGACCGATCCGCCGCCGTGGCGTTACCCGACGCGCTCTTCGCCGGCGCGGCGACCGCCGCTGCCCGCGCGAGTCCAGCCGAGGTACTGGCCGCTGCCGCGGCGGTCCTCAACGCTGCGCCGGCGCTCTCCGTCGACTACCTGCAACTGCGATCGCCGGACCTGGCCGGGCCGCCCGCCGGTCCCGGCACCGCCCGGCTGCTCGCGGCAGTACGAGTCGGCCGGACCAGGCTGATCGACAACGTCCCCGTCGAGATGTCCGCGGGCGGCTGACACCGTGCTCCTGGCCATCGACGTGGGCAACACCAACACCGTGCTGGGCGTCTTCGACGGCGAGACGCTCCGGCGCTCCTGGCGGGTCAAGACCGATCCGCGGGGGACCGCCGACGAGCTGGCACTGCTGTTTCGTGGCTTGCTCGCCGACCAACCACCGATCACCGGCGTGGCGGCGTGCTCAACGGTGCCGTCGGTCCTGCGCGAGTTGCGGACGACCCTCGACGGCTACTACGGCGGCCTGCCCACCGTCATCGTCGAGCCAGGGGTGAAGACCGGTGTGCCCCTGCTGTTCGACAATCCCAAGGAGATCGGGGCCGACCGGATCGTCAACACCCTTGCCGCACATCACCTCTACGGCGGGCCGGTGGTGGTCGTGGACTTCGGCACGTCGACGAATCTCGACGTGGTCAGCGCGAAGGGGGAGTTCCTCGGTGGCGCGCTCGCGCCGGGGATCGAGATCTCCGTTGACGCCCTGGCCGCCAGGGCGGCGCAGCTGCGCCGGGTCGAGCTGGTCCGACCGCGATCGGCGATCGGCAAGAACACCGTCGAGGCGTTGCAGTCAGGCATCCTGTTCGGGTTTGCCGGACAGGTGGACGGCCTGGTGCGCCGGGTCGTCGCCGAGCTAGACGGTGACGTGGCCGTGGTAGCCACCGGAGGCCTGGCTCCGCTCGTGCTGGAGGAGTCGGAGACGATCGAGTTCCATGAGCCGGACCTCACCCTGATCGGCCTGCGACTGGTGTTCGAGAAGAACGCGTGAACGGCCCGGTTACCGGGCTGGCTAGGGTTGCGCGGTGACCGAGGAGCCTCCGGGCGACGTCCCCGACGACCTTCCCGAGCAGATGAAGGTGCGCCGCGAGAAGCGGGACCGGCTGATCGCCGATGGCGCCGACCCCTACCCGACCGGATTCCCCCGAACCACGACCTTGCGCGAGCTCCGCGAGTCCTACCCCGACCTGGCCCCCGACGTCTCGACCGGATCGCGGGTCGGTGTCACCGGCCGGGTCATCTTCGTACGTAACACCGGGAAGCTGTGCTTCGCCTCGATCCGGGAGGGTGACGGGGCCGAGCTTCAGGTGATGCTCTCGCAGGACCGCGTCGGTGCCGACTCTCTGGCCGCCTGGAAGTCCACAGTGGACATCGGGGACCACGTCGGCGTGGAGGGCGAGGTGATCACGTCGAAGCGCGGCGAGCTCAGCGTGCTGGCAGACCGTTGGGCGTTGACCAGCAAGGCGCTGCGGCCGATGCCGGTGGCGCACAAGCCGATGAGCGAGGAGACCCGGGTCCGGCAGCGATATCTCGATCTGATCGGCCGGCCGGAAGCCCGTCAGATGGTGCAGATCCGTGCGACGACGGTACGGACGCTGCGCGACGGGCTGCACCGGCGCGGCTTCATCGAAGTCGAAACCCCGATGCTGCAGGCGGTGCACGGCGGCGCCGCGGCCCGTCCCTTCCGTACCCACATCAACGCCTACGACATGGATCTGTACCTGCGGATCGCCCCGGAGTTGTTCCTCAAGCGCGCGGTCGTCGGCGGGATCGAGAAGGTGTTCGAGATCAACCGCAACTTCCGCAACGAGGGCGTCGACGCAACACATGCCCCGGAGTTCGCGATGCTCGAGGTGTACGAGGCCTACGGCGACTACGACACCATGGCCACCCTGACCCGCGAACTTGTGCAGGAGTGTGCGACCGCCGTTTTCGGATCGACCACGGTCCGCCACCTTGACGGCAGCCGGCACGACCTCGGCGGAGAGTGGCCGGCGGTGTCTTTGTACGACTGCGTATCTGCCGCGTTGGGCGAGCCGGTGACGCCCGAGACCCCACGCGAGAAACTGCAGGCGTATGCCGCCGAGCACCACCTTGCCGTGACTGCCGAATGGAGCACCGGCAAGGTGCTCGAGGAGTTGTTCGAAGGGCTGTGCGTACGACAGCTGCCGGAAGTGGTGTTCGTCCGTGACTTCCCGCTGGACAACAGCCCACTGGTCCGAGCGCACCGATCGCGGCCCGGTGTCGCGGAGAAGTGGGACCTGTACGGCTTCGGGGTGGAGCGCGCCACCGGCTATTCGGAGTTGGTGGACCCGGTCGTCCAGCGCGAGCGGCTTCTCGAGCAGAGCGCCGCGGCCGGGCGCGGTGACCCCGAGGCGATGGCACTGGACGAGGACTTCCTGCGCGCGCTGGAACACGGGATGCCTCCGACCGGTGGGATGGGGATGGGGGTTGACCGGCTGCTGCAGTTGCTCACCGGCAGTCGCGGAATCCGGGAGACCATCCTGTTCCCGTTCGTCCGGCCCGACTAGCGCGGCCCCGCTCCCGATGATCGCGGAGCGGTTCGCCGCTCAGCTGCTCTCCGGCCCGCCGGCCGCTGACGCCACCTCCGTCGCGCACCGGTTGCTCGCGGTGCAGGGCCAGGATTCCCGCGGCGTCCGCTTGGCGATCCGGGCCCGCTCCACCGGCCTGTCGGCGGCCGACGTCGATCGGGCTCTCACCGATGACCGGGTGCTGCTGATTACCTGGCTCAACCGCGGGACGTTGCATCTTGTCCGTAGCGAGGACTACTTCTGGCTGCACGCGATCACAACCCCACAGCTGCTTCGCGGGAATGCTCGGCGGCTGGCCCAGGAGGGTGTTGCTCCGGATGTCGCCGATCGCGGCGTCGGCGTGATCGAACGCTCCTTGTACGAGGCCGGCCCGCTCATCCGTGGCCAGCTCGGTGAGCGGCTGCGGGCAGCGGACGTCCCCGTCGCGGGCCAAGCCCTGATCCACCTGCTGGCCCTGGCCTCCCTCCGCGGTCTGACGGTGCGCGGGCCGGTCGTCGCCGGCCAGCAGGCCTACGTGCTTGTCCGGGACTGGCTGGGCCGGCCGCCCGCCGTCGACCGCGACACGGCCGGCCGTGAACTCGCCCGGCGCTACCTGGCCGGCCATGGGCCGGCCGGGGAGCGGGATCTGGCGCGCTGGGCCGGCGTGCCGTTGCGGGTGGCTCGGGCCGGGCTCACGGCCATCGCGGCCGAACTCGTTGAACGGCCGGACGGGCTGGTTGCGCTGGCCGGCCGACCCGCCTCCACAGACCTGCCGCCACCTCGACTGCTCGGCGCCTTCGACCCACTCCTGCTCGGATGGTGCTCGCGCGAGGCAATCCTCGGGGCCAACCAGGGCGCCGTCACGGTCAATGGGGTGTTCCGGCCCTTCGCGCTGGTCGGCGGCCGCGGTGCCGCGACGTGGACACTGCCGGGCGGGCGGGTAGTCCTGCACCCCTTCGGCCGCCTGAGCGCCGCCGACCGCGCCGCCCTCGACGCAGACGCAGTCGACGTGGTGCGTTTCCTGGGCCTTGCCCGGTAAGCCCGGAGTCAGGCCGCCACAAAGCCGGACGGGTCGCCGGCGCCGAGGTCGGTAATGCCGGCGTCGTGCAGCGCGCCGAGTGCCAGCGTCCGCCGGTGCGCGGAAAAGGTGAGCACGTGGGCGATCATGCCGCCGTAGGTGAAGGTGTGCGGCGGCTCGCAGGTAGCGTCGATGAACGTCTCGTCGGCGCGCCCTTCGCGCAACGCCGCGCCGACCAGTTGCAAGAAGTGCGGCGCAGCGGCCGCGTGCCGGGCCCGCAACTCGTCGATGCCGGCGCCGGCATCGGCAGCCAGCGTTCGCCCCTCGACAGCCGCGGTCCACATCTCCTTGGTGAACACCAATCGAGCCAGCAGGCTGCGCAGCGTCGGCGCGTCGTCGATCCCTTCCACCCCGACCTCGATCGGCCGGTCCAGCTGCACATCGGTCAGGGTGCCGGCGCGGTCCAGCATCTGGTCGACGAGCCACGCGTCGTGTCCCAACATCCGGTTGACGATGTCCATCGCAGATCTCCTTCGAGTCGCCGGCAGCCGCAGGCCGCCGGGCGGGTGGAAGTGAATGCCGTTCGGAGCCGGCAGCAACAGGTCGGCCGGCGGGTTGGCCCGAAGCCGCGACGGCGCCCGGCCGTACGCCCGCGAGAATGCTCGGGTGAACGCCTCGAGGGAGCCATACCCCGCGTCGAAGGCCACCTCGGTCGCGGCCGTGTGGGTGTGCACGAGGTGGTACGCGGCACGCTCGAGCATCAACCGCCGGCGCAGCGCCCCCGGCGGCTCGCCCACCGCGGCGGAGACCAGCCGGTCGAAGTGGAACCGGCTCAGGTACGCCCGCGCAGCCAGGTCGGCAGAATCCAGACCGGGCTCGGCGGCGCCGGCGACCACCAGGTCCAGCATGGCGCGGAGGCGATCGGGCGCAGCGGCGTTCATGCGGGTCATCATCTGGCCGCCAGGGGAGCCCGCGCCTGATCGCGCTTGCTCGACCGATCGTGGCACCGATCACTTTCAGTAATGGGCCGGCAGCGTATTGATGTACGCGGGGGCAGTTTTTCGCCGGCGTTTCGGAGGTAAATCCCCCGTGCAGTTCTGGCGGTACTTTGACGTATTTGATTTCGGCTGGCTATTTCCCTACTCTCGGCTCGGCAACAATTTACTTTTAAGGGGAGCACTGTGGCGCAGCAGGTGAAGGTCATCCTGGTCGACGATCTTGACGGGGGGTCGGCCGATGAGACCGTGCGGTTCACCCTCGACGGGTCGGCGTACGAGATCGATTTGAACACGTCGAATGTGGCCAAGTTCCGCGACGCCCTGGCGCCCTATGTCGGCGCCGCTCGCAAGGCGACGCGCGGCGGCGGCTCGCCGCGGACATCCCGCCGGGCGGGTTCGGCCAACCGGCGGGGCCGGCCTGCCGACATCCGAGCCTGGGCGCGGAGCAAGGGAATCGACGTCAACGAGCGCGGCCGGATCCCGGCCCGCGTTGTCGACCAGTTCGACGCCGCGCACTAGTCCCGTACCGGCTATTTCGCTGTGGGCGAAGGCTCCCGGCGAAATCCCTCACGCCGCTGACCGGTTGTACCTGGTGAGCCGGCCGATCAGCCGGGTGGTGCGAATGCCGCTCGGGCGAGCAGGTCGGTCCACCGGGATACAGTGGACCCGTTCGATGCCCATCGGGGGTGGTCCGGCCGACACGATGGCCCGGCCGGCCCCCCGGCCGCATCGGCAGTGAGGAGCAGGGCGGATGTTCGAGAGGTTCACCGACCGCGCGCGGCGCGTTGTCGTCCTGGCCCAGGAAGAGGCCAGGATGCTCAACCACAATTACATCGGCACCGAGCACATCCTGCTCGGCTTGATCCACGAGGGCGAGGGCGTCGCAGCCAAGGCGCTCGAGTCGCTCGGCATATCCCTCGAGGGTGTCCGCCAGCAGGTCGAGGAGATCATCGGCCAGGGCCAGCAGGCACCCAGCGGCCACATCCCGTTCACCCCGCGCGCCAAGAAGGTGCTCGAACTCTCCCTGCGTGAGGCGTTGCAGCTTGGCCACAACTACATCGGCACCGAGCACATCCTGCTCGGCCTCATCCGCGAGGGCGAGGGCGTTGCGGCACAGGTGCTGGTCAAGCTCGGCGCGGACCTCAACCGGGTTCGCCAGCAAGTGATCCAGCTGCTGTCCGGATACCAGGGCAAGGAGCCGGCCGGCGCCGGCCCGGCGGAGGGCACTCCGTCGACGTCGCTGGTGCTCGATCAGTTCGGTCGCAACCTCACGCAGGCCGCCCGCGAGTCCAAGCTCGACCCGGTCATCGGTCGCGAGAAGGAGATCGAGCGGGTCATGCAGGTGCTCTCCCGCCGGACCAAGAACAACCCGGTCCTCATCGGCGAGCCCGGCGTAGGCAAGACCGCCGTGGTCGAGGGGCTGGCCCAGGCCATCGTCAAGGGCGAGGTGCCCGAGACGCTCAAGGACAAGCAGCTCTACACCCTCGATCTCGGCGCGCTGGTCGCCGGCTCCCGCTACCGCGGCGACTTCGAGGAGCGGCTGAAGAAGGTCCTCAAGGAGATCCGCACCCGCGGCGACATCATCCTGTTCATCGACGAGTTGCACACGCTGGTGGGCGCCGGCGCGGCCGAGGGCGCGATCGACGCGGCGTCGATCCTCAAGCCGATGCTGGCCCGCGGCGAATTGCAGACCATCGGCGCCACCACTCTGGACGAGTACCGCAAGCACCTGGAGAAGGACGCCGCCCTCGAGCGTCGCTTCCAGCCCATTCAGGTGGGTGAGCCGACCGTCGCGCACACGATCGAGATCCTGAAGGGTCTGCGGGACCGGTACGAAGCCCACCACCGGGTCTCGATCACCGACGGCGCGCTCGTCGCGGCCGCCGGCCTGGCCGACCGCTACATCTCCGACCGCTTCCTGCCGGACAAGGCGATCGACCTGATCGACGAGGCGGGCTCCCGCATGCGCATCCGCCGGATGACAGCGCCGCCGGACCTTCGCGAGTTCGACGACCGCATCGCCCAGGTGCGTCGCGAGAAGGAAAGCGCGATCGACGCGCAGGACTTCGAAAAGGCCGCCTCGCTGCGCGATAAGGAAAAAACCCTGCTGGGGCAGAAGGCCCAGCGGGAAAAGGAGTGGAAGGCCGGCGATATGGACGTCGTCGCCGAAGTCGACGACGAGCAGATCGCCGAGGTCCTGGCCACCTGGACCGGCATCCCGGTGTTCAAGCTGACCGAGGAGGAAACGTCTCGGCTGCTGCATATGGAAGACGAGATCCACCGGCGCATCGTCGGCCAGGAACAAGCCATCAAGGCTGTGTCGCAGGCGATCCGGCGCACCCGCGCGGGCCTGAAGGATCCCAAGCGTCCGGGCGGGTCGTTCATCTTCGCCGGGCCGTCGGGGGTGGGCAAGAGCGAGCTGTCCAAGGCGTTGGCGGAGTTCTTGTTCGGTGACGAGGACTCACTGATCCAGCTCGACATGAGTGAGTTCCACGACCGTTACACAGTTTCCCGTCTGGTCGGTGCGCCTCCTGGTTACGTCGGCTATGACGAGGGCGGCCAGTTGACCGAGAAGGTCCGGCGCAAGCCGTTCTCAGTGGTGCTCTTCGACGAGATCGAGAAGGCCCATCCGGACG